>JAOUOQ010000045.1 GCA_029880275.1 Candidatus Aminicenantota bacterium
CCCCGTTAAGGATAGCATCTTTATCAGACCCCTGATAGAAACCAGCCGCGAGGAGATTATCGCCTATCTGGAGGAGAATAACCTGGGATACAGGGTGGATTCCTCAAACTACGACCTGTCCTTTAAAAGGAACTACATACGGGGGGTTCTGCTTCCCTTGCTGGAAAATAATGCCAGCAAGAACATAGAGGAGATATTATTCAGAACAGCGGAGGTTCTGCGGGAGGAGGACGATTTTTTGAAATCCTATACCACTCATCTATTCGGCAAACTGGCAAGAATTGAAGATGAAGCGGTGATTTTTAATGTCTCCCAGCTGAGGGAGCAGCACCTGGCAATTAGAAGAAGACTGCTGCGAGAGGGAATCTCCCACTTGAAGAGTGATACCCGGAGGATAACCTTCAGTCATGGGGAAAAAACTCTCCAACTTCTCGATGAAGAAAAAAGAGGGAAACGGATTTCTCTCCCGGACAAGGTCATAATAGAGAGAAAGGGTGGAGAATTGGTCATCAGGAGGAGAGAGCCTCCTCCAGCAGAAGAGTTTTCTTATGTAATAAGCTTTCCCGGGGAAGCGCATATCAAGGAGGTGAACCAGAAATTTAAGCTCACCTCCCTTCCTTTAGAAGAGTTTCAGCGCCGGTACCATTTGAAGACTGGCGGCTGCGCTTTCCTCGACCGGGCAAAGCTATCCCAACCGCTCATCGTGAGAAACAGAAGGAGTGGGGATTACTTCTTCCCTTTAGGGGCAAGGGGATATACTAAGCTGAAAAATTTCTTCATAAATAAAAAAATACCCCGCGAAGAACGGGATAAATTACCACTTTTCATATCCCGAGGGAAGATATGTTGGGTAGCAGGAGTCCAAATCGGAGAAAGCTTTAAAGTATCTGACACAACCAAGGAAGTGGTAATTATTGAGAGGGGGTAATATGCCTGTAAAAGAGCAAGTGCTTTATACAGAAAAAGATATCAAAAAACGGCTCGGCGAGATCGCCAGGCAAATCTCAGAAGATTATACCGACAAGGAGATCAGTGTGGTTGGGGTTCTTAAAGGTTGCTTCGTATTTATGGCTGATTTGGTAAGGGAGCTCACCGTGCCCTTGACTTGCAGCTTTGTGCAGGTTCATACCCGTGAAGGGGAAGAGGGCTCACTCATCAGCAAGAATATCTTATATACTTATAAATTTGAAATAACTGATAAGGATGTTTTACTGATAAGTGACATTATTGATACCGGGGTTACTCTCCATTACCTGATGAACCACCTTAAGGAGATGAGGCCGAACTCTCTGAAGCTCTGCATCCTGCTGGACAAGCCCGAGCAGAGAAAGGTGGATATAGAAGCTGATTATGTTGGGTTCACCATTCCCAATCATTATGTCTTCGGCTATGGCTTAGATTACATGGAGAGGGCAAGGGACCTCCCTTACATCTCCTTTTATAAAGAGTGAGAACATCCGGCCCATAATATAAAGGAGAGGCCGGCCCAGTAATGAGTTCTGGGATGTCTATATTAGAGAGGAGGGTTAAGTGAATCCAACTCTGAGGAGTTTAACTGTATGGATGGTAATTATTGCCATCGCCTTTCTCTTATGGCACCTGATTCAGACCACCCAGAAGCAGCAGGAGGAGATCGTCTTCAGCGACTTCTTGAGAGATGTCGAACAGGGAAATATAGCAGAGGTCACCATCATCGGCAATAAGATAGAAGGGAAATACGCTGCCAGTGAAAAGACCTTCTTCACCTATTCCCCTAACTACGATGAACTGGTTAAAATCCTCCGTGAGAATAAAGTCCGTATTAAAGCCAAAGAGCCCAGCCAGAGCCCCTGGTTGGCGGCTATGATCTCCTGGGTTCCTATGGTCATCCTCATAGGAATCTGGATATTCTTTATGCGGCAGATGCAAAGCGGAGGCAACAAAGCCCTCTCCTTCGGCAAAAGCAAGGCCAAGATGTTATCCAGCCAGCACAAGAAGGCTACTTTCAAGGATGTAGCCGGAGTGGACGAAGCGAAAGAGGAGCTTCAAGAAATCATCGAGTTCCTCAAAGACCCTCAGAGGTTTCAGAAACTGGGAGGAAGAATACCGAAAGGAGTTCTCCTGATGGGTCCCCCGGGGACGGGCAAGACCTTGTTAGCCAGAGCAATTGCCGGGGAAGCTAATGTCCCCTTTTTCTCCATAAGCGGTTCCGACTTTGTGGAGATGTTCGTCGGAGTAGGGGCCTCCAGGGTGCGCGACCTCTTCGAACAGGGGAATAAAAACGCCCCCTGCATAATCTTCATCGACGAGATAGATGCCGTAGGCAGGCATCGCGGATCCGGTCTCGGCGGAGGTCATGACGAAAGGGAGCAGACCCTGAACCAGCTCCTGGTGGAGATGGATGGCTTTGATACCAACGAGGGGGTTATCCTGATCTCGGCTACCAACAGACCCGACATACTTGACCCCGCCCTGCTGCGACCCGGCAGGTTCGACCGAAGGATTGTCATCGACCCCCCGGACATAAGGGGGAGGGAAGGGATACTCAAGGTTCACACCCGAAATATACCCCTGGGAACCAATGTCGACCTCAGCGTTATCGCCAGGGGTACCCCTGGCTTCTCAGGGGCAGACATAGCCAATTTGGTTAACGAAGCCGCCCTGGGAGCTGCGCGTTTGGATAAAAGAACAGTAGATATGGAAGATTTCGAGGGGGCTAAAGATAAAGTTCTTATGGGAGTTGAGCGGAAAAGCCTTATCATCAGCGACGAAGAAAAAAGAAACACCGCCTATCACGAAGCCGGGCACGCCCTGGTGGCTATGCTTACACCCGGCAGCGACCCCATTCACAAGGTCACCATAATCCCCCGCGGGAGGGCTCTGGGAGTTACCCAGCAGCTCCCCATCGATGACCGCCACAACTACACCAAACAGTACCTCGAATGCCAACTTCGGGTTCTGCTGGGAGGAAGAGCTGCCGAAGAGCTGCTCCTCCGAGACCTGACCACCGGGGCAGGGAGCGACCTTGAACGGGCAACCGAGTTGGCCAGAAAGATGGTCTGCGAATGGGGTATGAGTGACAACATAGGACCGCTGACTTTTGGTGGGAGAGAGGAACAAATTTTTATAGGCAAGGAGTTCGCCCGACATCAGGACTACAGCGAAAAGACAGCCGTGCTCATAGACCAGGAAGTGAAAGGGATTATCACCGAAAACTACGAGGCCTCTCAAACGCTCCTTAAAGAGAACAAGAAAGTCCTCCAGTTAATAGCCGATAAGCTACTGGAGCGGGAGGTGCTCGATTACGATGAGATAAAGGCAATCATTGAGGGAAAACCCCTGAAATCCAAAGCCAAGCCGGCACCTTCTCTTGCCAAGGTCGCCAAAAAAGAGAGGGTCAAGCGGATTAGCCGCAGGACAACCCTGAAACCTTCTCCTACTCCTTCAGGGGAAGGATAATAGTAAACCCTCCCCAGCTAAAAAGCCTGGCAGCCTGGCGGAAGGGAGATATTTTTAGCCGATAGATTTCGCTGGAATGATGAACCATAATGCTCACATTCTTTCCATAGATGGCTATACCTCAGCCGTTACAGAATTGCAGAAGATTTCGGTCTCCCCTGAGGGAGTGAGCTTAATGGCTCCCAAATGTATGAGCTACTGCATTAAGCTGGAGAGGGTGGATGTGAGAGCAGCCAATATACTTAAGCAGCAAATGCTATCCCTGGGAGGGGATGCCGCCGTTTCCAAAAACACCTTCGCTCTTAAGGGTGGAGAGACTGACATAATCCTTATAGGCACCCAGAAACAGCTCTCCGCCCTGGATGAAAAGCTGAAATATCAGCCCTATAAGTTGCCCATTCTCAACCAGGAGGTCCAGCAGGTAATGAGCAGCTATCGGCGTCGAAGCTTCACCATTGATTTTCCCTCGGGACCGATACAACTTGATGGTCGCACCATGATAATGGGTATCCTCAACCTCACACCCGACTCCTTCGCTGGAGACGGAATAAACAATGACCCGGGCAGAGCCGTAGATTACGCCTTGCGCATGGTAGAAGAGGGGGCGGATATCATTGATGTGGGCGGCGAGTCGACTCGTCCCGGTTTCGCTCTCCTTTCGGTAGAGGAAGAGCTGCGGAGAGTTATCCCGGTGCTGAAGCGGCTGAAGAGAGAAACCCCCGTGCCCATCTCCATCGACACCTATAAGCCAGAGGTAGCCAGAGAGTCCCTGGAGCTGGGGGTAGATATGGTCAATGATATCAGCGGATTGAAGCATAGCCCCCAGATGGTTCACCTCCTCACTCGCTATAAGGTTCCGGCAGTCCTGATGCACATCCCCACCGATGTCGCCATAATGCATCAATACCCTGGCTACCAGAATGTCATTTCGGAAGTAGTAGCCGGTTTGAGGAATGCCCTGCAGCGGGCAATAGATGCGGGAGTCTCCCCGGAAAGGGTTGTTATAGATCCCGGCATAGGCTTCGGGAAAAAAGCGGATGATAACCTCATCTTACTGAAAAACCTCTCCGTGTTGAAGAGCCTCGGAAGACCCATATTAGTGGGCTGTTCGAGAAAATCGTTTATAGGAAAGGTCTTGAACCTGCCGGCGGAAGAGCGCCTGGAAGGAACCCTGGCAGCAGTAGCAGTGGCGGTGCTAAAGGGAGCACATATAGTCAGAGTCCACGACCCGGGACCGACAAAGCGCCTGGTGAAGATGCTTCATGCCTTTCAGACGGAGGGGAGCCTGGAAAAGGGAGCGCCAGTTGCCAAAAGCTAATACCTTGCATGGAGTGCTGTAATGGAGCGAATTGCTGAGTTCTTCAGCCTTCAGGATTTCTCCTGGGTCGATTTCATCGATATACTGATAGTGGCCTTCCTCATATATCAACTCCTGCTTCTCATCAAGGGAACTAGAGCTGGCCGGATGGCTCTGGGAATTGTCTTCCTTATCCTGGCTTTCTACCTTTCCGAAAGGCTGCGCCTGGAAACGGTGAATTGGCTCTTGCGAAATTTCCTCACCTATCTGGTTATCGCCATTATTGTCCTCTTTCAGGCAGAGATAAGGAGAGCCCTGGCAACCGTTGGACGAAATCCTTTTCTCAAACTCTTCTATTCCGAGGAGGGAACCACCTCCGCCATTGACGAAGTAGTCCAGGCATCTGCTTCTATGGCATCCAAGCGCCGAGGTGCTCTTATCGCCCTGGAAAAGGAGATGGGACTAAAGAACTATATCGAGACCGGCATCCGGGTAGATGCACGCTTGAGTTATGATTTGCTCCTCTCCATATTCAGCCCCGACTCACCCCTCCATGATGGAGGGGTGATTATCCAGGGAGACCGTATAGTCGCCGCCTCTTGCTATTTCCCTCTTACCTCAAGAGCCAGCATCAGCAAGAAATTTGGCAGCCGCCACCGAGCCGCCATTGGTCTTTCCGAGGAAACCGATGCCGTGATAGTGGTCGTTTCGGAGGAAAGAGGGGAGATATCTCTGGTGCATAAGAGAGAATTTAAGGAGAGGCTTCAGCCCGACAAACTCAAGGAAGAACTCCATCAGCTTTTCGAGGTGAAAAAAGAAGAGCATGGGGAGGAGCCTTCGCCTCTCAAAAAGGGGAAAAAATAGAATGAGAAAGCTCAAGGTGAGTCGTGCCATATTTAACAACCTCCCCTTAAAATTGGTTTCTCTTGCATTAGCCTTCATTCTCTGGGTGCTGGTGCTGGGAGGCAAGAGGTCGATAATAGAGTTCAAGGATGTTCCGCTGCAGTTCAAAAACCTTTCTCCCGCAATGTCCCTGATCGGGGATACTGTGGATGCGGTAAATGTGAGGCTCCAAGCCTCGGATACCATCCTTAATACTCTTAGCACAGGACAGATTGACATCTCCCTCGACCTATCAAATGTGACCTATGGCGAACAATATATCCCCCTCACCTTCGACAAAATCAGGGTACCCTTCGGTGCTGAGGTGATCAAGGTTACCCCTCCCACCATCAGGCTTCTGGTGGAGAGAAAGCTTGAAAAAGAGATCCCCATTGTCCCCAATTTCGGGGGGAGTCCGGCACCCGGGTATAAGCTCATCAGGATTTCCCTCAATCCATCGCGGGTGACTGTAACAGGAGCGGAAAGCGAGGTACAGGAGGTGGGAGAAGCGACTACTGACCTCATTCCTCTTGAGGGAAGAAAACAGGGATTCTCAGGGGTAGTGAACATTGCGGTGGCGCATCCCAATGTCTCTATTATCGGTCAAAGGACTACCCAGGTATCGGTGGAAATCGGAGCGGCTAATGCGGAGATGACCCTGTCGGATATCCCCATCTCTTTTAGATCTCAGATTTACCTCGCCATAGCGGAGCCTGCAGCTCTCTCCGTAACCATCAAAGCCCCCTCTGAGATACTGCAACAGATAAAAACCGAGCAGATTAGAGCCACCGTAAATGTAGGCGGGCTAAAACCAAGATTGCAGCCCTATATCCTCTCCCCTGAGGTCAGCTTTGACCCTTCTTTGGCTGATGCCATAGAGCTGATATCAATTTCCCCTGAAAAGATTACGGTAAGGGTCTACGCCGAACGGGTTGCCAAATAAGAGGTTAGCCAGTGGGAAAGTTAAGCGGGACCGACGGCATAAGGGGAGTTGCCGGGCAATATCCACTTGATCCTGCTACGCTGGAGAAGATAGGAGCCGCCATTACCTTATGCCTGAAAAAAGAGCACACCAACCCCTCCATCCTCATAGGAAGGGATACACGGGAGTCCGGTCCCTCCATTGAACAATCTCTCACCAGAGGGATTTTGAAATTCCAGGGGAAGGTTACTTTAGGGAGGATTCTCCCTACTCCTGCCGTAGCCTATCTGACCAAAATGAGGGGATTTGATGCCGGCATCTCAATATCAGCTTCGCATAATCCCTATCAGGATAACGGAATAAAAATTTTTTCTGGCACAGGATATAAGATATCCGATGAGATGGAGCAGGAAATAGAAGCCCTGGTCTTGAGTAAGGACTTTGTCGACCCAAATACCCCGAATCCCGTCCTTTATAAGCATACAGACGAGAGTTTAATAATCGATTATCAAAACTTTCTCCTTAGCATACCCGAATCACCCCTCTCCCTGAAGGGGATGAAGGTGGTCCTCGATTGTGCCCATGGAGCTACTTACCGCATTGCCCCTTCGGTATTCGCCAGCCTGGGAGCTGAAGTCCATTCCCTCTTCGTTGAGCCGGATGGAAGAAATATCAATCAGAGCTGCGGCTCTTTGTATCCTCAAAGCTTAGCCTTAGAGGTTCAGCGGCTGGAGGCTGACATGGGGATAGCCTATGATGGGGATGGCGACCGGGCTATCTTTGTAGACCGGCAGGGGAGGATACTGGATGGCGATTACATCCTGATGGTCTGTGCCTGCTATTTGAAATCGAAGGGGAAATTGTCCGGAAATACAGTAGTCACCACGGTTATGAGCAACCTTGGTCTGAAAAAAGCCCTTCAGCAGGAAGATATAAAGATCTTCACCACTAAGGTAGGGGACAGATATGTGCTCAGCACCATGCTCCAGGAGGGATTAAACCTGGGCGGAGAGCAGTCGGGACACATCATCTTCGCCGACCATACCACAACCGGCGACGGCATTCTTACCTCTATTAAGGTCCTGGAAATAACCCGCCACCTCCGCCAGGACCTCTCCCTGTTGGCTGATGGGATGGTAAAATACCCCCAGGTGCTCATCAATATCCCGGTTGCCGCCAAGCCCCCATGGAAGGAGCTCCCGGAGGTAGTAGCCAGGATAAGGGAAATAGAAGGGCTGCTGGGGGAAATGGGACGAGTGGTAGTTCGTTACTCAGGAACCGAGCCCTTAGCCCGGGTAATGGTAGAGGGGAAAGACTTACCTACCATCCGGCTCTACGCTGAAGAGATAGCTAAAGTAATTAAAAAATCGATTGGAGCAACCAAAAGGTCTCAGCCCTGATAGTGCAGTCCGGGGCAATCATTTAAAAAGAGCTTCTGCCAATTGTTGTCAGCCATGAAGAGGAGGATGAAAAAAGTGACCAAGTTAGCGGTAAACATCGACCATATTGCCACTATAAGAGAAGCTCGCCAGACCAACGAGCCCGACCCCTTGGATGCCGCCACTTTGGTTGAGCTGGCGGGAGGAGATGGCATAACCATACACCTGAGGGGTGACCGCCGCCACATCAAGGATAGAGACCTTCATCTGCTGTGTCAGATGGTAAAGACCAAAATAAACCTGGAGATGGCGGCCACCGATGAGATGGTTCAGATCGTCTTGAAAGAGCGTCCCGATATGGTCACCCTGGTGCCCGAGCGGGCGGATGAGGTCACCACTGAAGGGGGATTGGATGTGGTGAGCCATAGCCTGGATTTGAAGCCGGTGATCGAAACCCTTCGGCAGGCCGGGATTAGGGTCAGCATCTT
This sequence comes from Candidatus Aminicenantota bacterium, assembly GCA_029880275.1. GTDB lineage: Bacteria > Acidobacteriota > B3-B38 > Guanabaribacteriales > B3-B38 > Guanabaribacterium. Next base: position 8,407 of record JAOUOQ010000045.1, read on the forward strand.
TGTTGACCCCATCCCCGAGCAAATGCGGGAAGCTAAGAAGATCGAAGCCGACTCAGTGGAGATAAACACCGGCAAGTATGCCGAGACGAAAGATGAAGAAAAAGTCAGAGTGGAATATGAGAAGATAAGAGACTGTGCTCAGATAGCCAGGCGATTGGGGCTTCGGGTGTTAGCCGGACACGGGCTCACCTATCGCAATGTTAAGCTTATCTCCGATATTCCGGAGATTGAAGAGCTGAACATCGGACATAATATTATCGCCAGGGCTGCCCTGGTGGGACTGGAACAGGCAGTCAGGGAGATGAAGGCGCTGATGAGGTAGAGGGAAAATAGGGCGATGCAACCCCTCTACAAACGATTATTAGCTCTTGACATTTAGCCTTTTTTAAATATAATTGGTATAGTAGCATTGAGGGGCGGTTAGCTCAGTCTGGGAGAGCGTCGGTCTTACAAACCGAAGGTCACTGGTTCGAACCCAGTATCGCCCACCATGAGCGGGGTCGTAGTTCAGTTTGGTTAGAACGCCGGCCTGTCACGCCGGAGGTCGCGAGTTCGAGTCTCGTCGGCCCCGCCATTTTTTATATGCTTTTGCATCAGAATCAACATCTCACAATTAATCAACTCAAAGTTTAGAATACATAATAATCTGAAGCAGGTTAACTAATGTTTTGATATATATAAATTATACGACATTTTCCAATCCCATATTATTGATTTCATCACCGATTAATCTATGGTGCAGAAAAATATCCAGCACATTAAGTTTACCTTTACAGCCAAACGCCATCTGCCCCCTCGGGTTGGCCAACAGGCCCTCTTGATGGCTGCCGAAGAAAGAGGAAAATACTTCTGAGTCCAGCCGGGATTGGCTTTTATAGATTCGTGTGGAAAGATACTATATTAAAACATATTACTTTGTTCTAGGTGTGGTATTTTCTCGATTTTTTGACTGTTGACAGTGACGTTTTGATTGTAATAGAATCCTTTTAAATGATAGTTAGAAAAATTATGGTAATTTGTGGGGGGAAGCGTAGGCACATTAAATGAAATTTAGTCGGTAGAGGTTTTGCTATGAAAATTCAATTGGTTTTCTTTATAAAAAATAAAATGGTTCTATTGATTATGGTATTTCTAATATTATCATATACTGCACTCGCTTCGGCACAGGTTACGGACAATTCCCTGGAAGATAAAAAGGGAGTAACGGAACAGTTCAGCAAATTTTTTGAAGAACTGAGAAAGGATTTGAAAATCCCAGGTCTCTCCGCTGCTATTGTAAAAGATGAGAATATTATATGGTCTGCGGGATTCGGCTATGCTGATAAAGAAAGAAAAATAAGAGCCACTCCGGAAACATCTTATCACCTGGCATCATTAACCAAAACTTTTGCGTCCACGATTATCCTGCAAATGGTTGAACAGGGGAAACTGGACTTGGATGCTCCTATCGCTACATTCGGTATTAGAGTCTATAATCCTGGCGTGATCACCGTTCGACATTTGTTATCTCATACATCCGAAGGTCAACCAGGGACAGCTTATAGATATAATGGATATCGATTCGGCTTCCTGGGCCAGGTGATAAAAAGAGCATCGGGAAAGTCTTTTAGAGAGCTTCTAACCGAGAATATTTTAAAACCTCTCAATATGACCAGTACTGCTCCCAATATAACTAAAAGAAGAGATACTAATATCCAATTTGCTCACGTTTATGAAAAACTGGCCCAACCCTATGGCTTAGAGAGGGATGGCCATGTGGTAGAAGGACGATATCATCCTTCTTTTAGCGTTTCCGGAGGACTAATATCCACGGTGTTGGATATGGCTAAATATGATGTTGCCATCTCTCAAAATAAATTGCTCCGTCCAGAAACACAGGAAATGGCATTTACTCCCTTTGTTTCCAGTGCAGGGGAGAGACTTCCCTACGGACTCGGCTGGTTTACTCAGGAATACAACGGTGTGCGGTTGATCTGGCATTATGGGTATTACTCCCCCAGCATATCAACATTGATCCTGAAAGTTCCCGATGAGAAAATGACATTAATAGTGTTTGCCAATATGGATTCGTTAAGCCGCCCATTTCCCCTTGGCGACGGCGATGTACTCACATCCCCCG
>JAOUOQ010000266.1 GCA_029880275.1 Candidatus Aminicenantota bacterium
CCTTTGTGCTGCGGGGAAGCCACTGCCTCTTATTTTTCTTTGACATTCTTCAGAGCTTGTGATATTTTTATCTACTTTGAACAGGATGGAAAGGAGTTGTAAAATAAGAGGAATTTCTCTTGAAGGGAGTAGCGAAAATAGGGAAAAGAGCTTTATTAATAATTGATATGTTGAACGACTTTATCCTTCCAGGGTCACCCCTTGAGGTTCCGCAGGCTCGGAGCATCATACCCCACATCAAAAGAGAACTCAATAACGCGAGGAGAGAAGGTATACCCGTAATTTACCTATGCGACCAGCATCAAGCCGACGACCCCGAGTTTCAGGTCTGGCCCCCTCATGCGGTCAAGGGGACTGAAGGAGCGGAGGTGGTCTCCGAGCTGAAGCCACAGCCGGGGGACTATATAATCGTCAAAACCTCTTATTCGGGATTCTTTGAGACCGAGCTGGATAGCCTCCTGAGAAGGCTGGGGGTTAACGAGCTCATCCTTACCGGGGTGGTAACCAATATCTGCATCCTCTACACGGGAGCCGATGCGTATATGCGTGGATACAGGGTTTCGGTCTCCGAGGAGCAGGTTGCTGCTCTTGATGAGGAGAACCACCGGTTTGCCCTCAGACAGCTGCGGGAGATTTTGAAGCCGAAGGTGAGATGAGAAAAAAGAGGGGAGGGTCCCGCTATTTTTTATAAAGAAAAGCAGTCTTGCGATTACCGGACACAATAACTCCCAGGGAGGTGTGCTATGGATGAGGAGATGGTAAAGCGTGCCTATTCTCGGTGCGCTCGTTATTATGACTTTCTCTTTGGCAGCATATTCAAACAAGGGAGACAGAAGGCAATTGAGCTGCTCGAGGTTAAAGAAGGAGAACGCATACTGGAGGTCGGCATTGGAACCGGGTTATCCCTTCGCTATTATCCTCCCTATTGTGAGGTGATGGGAATTGATATCTCCCATCCTATGCTTCGGATTGCCGAGGAGAGGATAAAGAGTCTTCGACTATCAAATGTCACCCTGCAGTTGATGGATGCCGCTCGGATGAACTTCGACGGACGGAAATTTGACGGGGTTATCGCCGCTTATGTGATGAGCGTTGCCCCCGACCTGGCGGGAGTTCTCCGTTCTATGAAGAAGGTATGCAAGCCCGGCGGGAAGATTATTATCTTAAATCACTTCTGCAGCTACAACAGGTTTCTTGCCCGGCTTGAGCTTCTCTTCTCCCCTTTATGCCAGAGGTTGGGCTTCCGTACCGGGCTTACCATGGAGGAACTGCTGGAGGGACTGCAGCTGGAGGTGAAGGAACTTCAGCGGGTAAACCTTTTCAAGGGGTGGAAGCTTATCCAATTTATTAATGATACCACCCCCTGAGAAAACAATAATTAGGGATGCAAGAGGCACCTCTCATCGGGTCAGATTCCCGACCGGCAATCATATCAATTATCTCACTTTGAAACCCCGGGGGAGGACTCCATGCCCTTGCAGCAGAGCCAGGCTATTATCCTCAAGAGCTTTAAGCTCGGCGAGAGCGATAAGATTGTAGTCTTTTTCACCAGGAAGTTGGGGAAACTCCGGGGGGTGGCCAGAGGTGCTCGGCTGCTCAAGAATCCCTTCGGTGGTGGGCTGGAACCCCTCACCTATGTGAGCCTGATATTCTTTGAGAAAAGACCCCAGGAGCTGGTTCACATAGATAGCTGCGATATAATCCATTCTTATTACACCGTTCAACGGGAGATAGTAACTACCAGCCTGTTGGCTTACCTCGCCGATTTGGTGGACGGGTTCTCCCAGGAAAGGGACCCCAACGAAAACCTCTTCAGACTGCTCCTTGCCGGGTTAAAGGGAGTTGAGTCTGGGGTAGAGCCCAAAATTATCGCTCGCTATTTTGAGATATGGCTGCTCAAACTCAATGGTTTATTCCCTTCGCTAAGGAGCTGCAGCCGATGTGGCAGAAGGTTCCCCAGGAATGCAAGAGTTATCGTCCACCCCGGGGGAGGATTCCTCTGTCCCACCTGTTCCCATCGCTTACCTCAAAAGGGGGAGAGTCTGTCTCCCCGCGCGGTGAGGACTATCTCCTCTATTCTGAGGAGGAGCCTGTTGGATTTCAAAAACGGAAAAGAGTTGATGGAGCCTGAGAAGGAGATTGAACTTCTCACCTGGAGATTGATTCTTTCCCATCTGGGGAAAGAGCCACCTTCCCTGGTTTTCTTCCGAAACCTCTTTGGGCAGGAACGATAAGAGGGCACTGAGCCATTCCCCGATGCTGAGGAGGGCTACTTTCTTTTAAGCAATTGGCGGGCACCTTCCACTATATAAGGATAGGTCAGATGGAAATGCTCCATTAGCTTATCCGCATTTCCCGACACTCCGAATAGGTCGTTCACCCCGATTATTTTCATTGGGGCCGGGCAGTTCTGGCTCACTACCTCTGCTACCGCGCTCCCCAATCCCCCGATGACCGAGTGCTCCTCGGCGGTGAGGATAGCCCCTGTCTGGCTGACTGCTCTGGCAATGGCGGGGGCATCTATCGGTTTGAGGGTGGACATATTGACCACCGCAGCCGATATCCCCTCTTTGTCCAGCTCTTCGGCAGCGCGCAAACAGTGATAGACCATAATGCCGGTGGCAATCATGGTTAAGTCCTTTCCCTCCCGCAGGGTGAAGGAGCGCCCCACTTGAAACTGGTAAGTATGGTCTAAGACAACGGGAAACTTGGGTCTGGCTAATCGCACATAAATAGGTCCTTGGTGCTTCACAATCTCCCGGATCGCCTTCTCCGTCTCCACCCCATCGGCAGGGCAGATGACCGTCATATTGGGGAGCACCCGCATCAGG
>JAOUOQ010000267.1 GCA_029880275.1 Candidatus Aminicenantota bacterium
TGCTGATGGTTGCCCGTTCTCACCTGTGGTCTGAGGACTGCTGGAGGTGGAAAAGCTCAGAGGAAAAAAGAGTATAAGAAACAAGGCTGAGATGATGATAAACCCAGAATTTCTTTTCCTTAGTATCATAATGCCACTCCTTATCAAATGAGGAGTTACAGGTTTAGTAAAAATGCCTTAAAACGAAAAAACTTACTCCCTTTATAATAAATTAAAATAAGATTGTCAATAATTATATTTTTAATAAAAAGGGGAGGGAGCCATTTCGGGACTCCCCTCCCCTTCCATCTGCTAAAGGAAGGAGATTTTTTCAGCTTCTCCCCTTTAGGATGCCAGAGCTACTCTCTGGCTTCAAGCTCACCTCCCTTCGCTTCAATGGCAGGGGGATTAGAGCTTCTCCTCCGCCTTTCTTCCAGCATTTCATATATACAGGGAAGCTGAAGGGTGGCTATGAACAGGGCGGTGAGCTGACCCCCAATGTAGACGATAGCCATGGGCTGCTGGAGCTCGGAGCCGGTGGTGGCGGTCATCACCGCCAGGGGGAGGACACCGAAGCATATCACCAGCTCGGTCATAATAATCGGTCGCAACCTTACCAGAGAACCTTCCATCACCGCCTCCCGGAGTGGGCGTCCCTCTTTTCGCAATCTATTATAAAAGGCAACCACAATGATGGCGTTCTGCACCGATATGCCGAAGAGGGCAATAAATCCGACCAGAGAGGGAACATTGAAGTTGGTCCCCGTAAGCCAGAGGGCGATTACTCCCCCCATGATGGCAAAGGGGACATTCAACAGCACGGAAACGGCATTCCGCAAAGAACCGAAGGAGAGGAACAACAGGAAGAATACAATCACCGCCACAATGGAGCTCAGAATCATCAACTGCCGGGATGCCCGCTGCTGGCTCTCAAACTGCCCCCCGAAGGAAACATAATACCCTGGTGGCAGAGAGACTTTCTCATCAATCGCTTGTTGTGCTTCACGCACCCAGCTCCCCTGGTCCCTGCCCACCACATTGCAGATGATGACCCGCCGCCGCTGGACATACTCCCGCATAACGGTCAAGGGACCCTGCCCTACCTCAAAACTGGCTACATACTCCAGGGGTATCCTCTGACCGTCGGGGGTGTCGATTAAAATCTTCTTGATAGATTCCAGGTCTCCACGGAACCGCTCCTGAAAGCGGATGAACACGGCAAACTTTCGGTGACCTTCCAGGATATCGGTAACCGCAATGCCATTGAGGGCGGTCTCAATCACCTCGGATACATCGGATATATTCAGCCCGTAGCGGGCTAACCTCTGGCGGTCCAGGGTAACATTTATCTGAGGGGTGCCTGCGGTCTGCTCCACCCGCAGGTCGGCAACTCCCTCAATCCCTTCCACTATTCCTCTCATCTCCTCAATCTTTGGATTAAGAACCTCCAGGTCGGGACCGAAGAGCTTGATGGCAATCTGCCCCTCAATGCCGGTGAGCATCTCTGCCAGCTTGTTTTGTATGGGCTGCTCAAAGATGTAATGAATGCCCGGGATGGTATCCAGCTTAGCCCTCATGGCGGTGAGCAGTTCCTCCAGCGACCTCTCTCGCTCCTCCTTGGGAGCCAGCTCTATTATATGGTGGCTGTGGTTTACCCCGTGGGCGTGCTCCGACTGCTCTGCCCTGCCAGTGGTGCGGTTAATGGAAATCACCTCGGGAAATTCCATCATCAGCTTCTCTACCTGTTTGCCCACCCGGTCGGTCTCCGCCAGAGAGGTTCCCGGCAGCATCACCGTGCTCAGCATCAAGGAGCCTTCGTCCATCTGGGGCAGAAACTCACTTCCCACCCGGGGGAGGATGAATGCCATTACCAGAACAAACAGAGCCGAGGTGGTGATGATAACCTTGCGGCGATGGTTCAGGCAGAAGGCCAATGCTCGGCGGTAAATCCTCTTGATAGACCTAATAGCGAAATTGTCCTCGGCAGGAATCTTTCCCTCTTTGAGGAGGAGGGAGCAGAGGACCGGTTTAATGGTCAGTGAGTTGAGCAGTCCCGCAAACAGGGCGGCCGCCACCGCGAAGGCAGTGGGAGCGAACATCCTCCCCTCCATTCCTGAGAGGGCGAAAAGGGGGAGAAAGACGACAATGATAATTATTGACGCCTGGAAGATGTGCCGTCCCACCTCTTTTGCCCCTTCCCTGGTGCTCTCCCATATGCTTTTCTTTTTCTTCTGGGCAACACGGAAGATGTTCTCCACCATAATGATGGAGGAGTTTGCCAGCTTCCCTATACCGATGGCTAATCCCCCCAGGGACATCACGGTGATGCCGATGTCAAATATCCACATCATAATAAAGGTGAACATAACCGAAATGGGTATGGTCAAAGAGGTTATAAGAGCACTGCGCAGGTTCCCCATAAAGAGCAGAATTATGGCTATTACCAGGATAGCTCCCTCCAGGATGGCTTTCTCCACATGATTTATCGATTTATTAACCAATACCGACTGGTCGTAGTAAGGGGTTATATTCACATTGGGGGGGAGTGACTTGCGGAGACCCGCCAGGGCTGCCTTGGTATTGCCGATGGTGTTCAGGGTATTGCCCCCATACTGCTTCTCAATAACTACATCTACCACCTCCTCCCCGGTGCTGTTTCGACCGGCAACTCCTCGGCGGAGCTGATGTCCAATTTTTACTTCCGCCACATCCTTGACATAGATGGGGACATTATTCCTGGCAGTGACGACGGTATTCTGAATATGCTCCAGGGTCTGCATCCTCCCCAGCCCCCTGATAATATACTCCTGGGGTCCCTGAAAGAGCAGCCCACCGCTGGGA
>JAOUOQ010000268.1 GCA_029880275.1 Candidatus Aminicenantota bacterium
AAAATCAGAAAAGGTTTACCCGCACGATGGATAGGGCACTATCCCTGGCTACCTTAACTTTGAAGGCAGCATCCAAAGAGGAGATGTGTGGAGACCGTTCGGTGAAGTATATGGAACTCGAACTGGCGGGTCAAAAAATTAGCCCGGGCTTCGCTTTTGTGGAGGACTTTCTGATTATAGGAAATGATAAGTCGTTGGTCAGAGAGGCAATTAACGCCTTTGATCAAGGAGAGGGTATCGACTCAGCACCGGACTTCTCTTTTGTGCGAAAAAACCTATTCCGTTCAGCCACCTGGTTTAGTTACTCTAATACCAAGGAAATATTTAAGGCCGTCCTCTCTCAGCTCCCCGCAGGCAGTGGAGAGGAAGAATTTGATTGGCAGGCAGGGGCGACGAAGGTAGCAGATAGACTCTTCGGAACGGGCATGGTAGCGGTTCCCACCAGACAGGGTATACGAATGCAGGCTTATTCTTCGATAGGTCATTCTGCGTCTAATGTTATTATGATGGCACCTCTGGAAAAGGAACTCCTTTTAAAACGCTTCTTCTTTTTCCCCCGACCAAAACCCGAGCCCGCAGGGTCCACCAGGGAGTAGCCATTTCTTATGCCCCTTTCCCTCACTTTCTGAGGAAGCCTTTCTCCAGGTCTCGCTGACTGAGGCGAAGAATTATCGGTCTTCCATGGGGGCAGGTCATCGGGATAGTGGTCTTAAAGAGGTCTGACACTAAATATCTCATCTTCTCCAAAGAGAGCGGGTGATTGGCTTTTATCGCCGCATGGCAGGCTAAAGAGGTTATCATCTTCTGATATATATCTTCCACTTTTTTAGTCCTGAGTTCCTTTTCCAGCTCGTCGACCATATCGACTAAAATGGTCTCTATCTGGCAGTTAGCCAAAAGGGAGGGTATTTCTTTTATGATATAAGTCCTGTCACCGAAATTTTCTATCCCGAAGCCGAGGTCCTGAATACGGGTGAAGTGCTCTTCTATTATCAGGCTCTGAGATGAGCTGACTTCAAGCACAACGGGAATCAACAGAGCCTGACGCGCTAACTGTCGATTGGTGAAGCCATTCCACAGCTTCTCGTACAAAATCCGCTCATGAGCAGCGTGCTGGTCGATGATGAGAATCCCCTCCCTATCCATGCCGACAATATAGCTGCTCTGATACTGCCCCAGAACTGCCACCTGCGGGGCTGCTTCTTCTGATTTAATCTCCTCTTCTGATAGGCCGAGCCTCTGAGTAGAGACAGGCGGTAACACTTCCTCCGGCAACACCTCCCCCTCCTTCTGGACTACTTCCTCTTTCTCTATTTTGAGGGGCTGATGGATACCAACTTTTTTTAAGGTTCCCTCGGTGGCCTTGAACTCAGCCAGAGGCTTCTCTCTGACAATGGTATCCATCAGAACATCTCTGACCCTATCGTGTATGAAACGAGGTTGTCGGAATCTCACCTCCAGCTTTGAGGGGTGGACATTGACATCCACCTGCTCGGTGTGAAGAGTGATAAAAAGAAGCACCACCGGATACCTGTCTCGCGGAAGCATAGTGTGATAGGCTTCTCTAATGGCACGATTCAGGAGCCTATCCTTCACTAACCGCTGGTTGACATAGGTAAGGAGCATATCGGCTGAAGAGCGATAATAACCCGGGCGAGAGAGGTAACCGGAAAGACCCAGCCCTTCCTTTTCATATTCAAAGGGAACAAGATTCTCCATGAGGTTTTTGCCGTATAACTGATATATCCTCTGACTGTAATGGTCAACAGGTGGCGCCGATATAAGCTCTTTATCGTCGTGATAGAGAGTGAAGTAAATCCCGGGATAGGAGATGGCATAGTGGGTTACCAGCACTACTATGCGACTTAGCTCGTAGCGAGTAGACCGAAGGAACTTTCGTCGGGCGGGAGTGTTAAAGAATATGTTTCGCGCCTCCACCGAAGTCCCCCGAGGTATCCCGACCTCAGACACTCCCCTGAGCACTCCCCCATTTACCCGCACCTGGGTTCCGTAAAGCGAACTCTCATCCCTTGATTTCATGGTGAGTCGGGTAACGGCGGCTATGCTGGCAAAAGCTTCCCCGCGGAAACCGAGGGTCTTCACCGCATTCAGGTCCCTCAGAGTGTTAATCTTGCTGGTGGAATGGCGCTCAAAGCAGAGAAGAACATCATCGCTGTCCATTCCTTCCCCGTTGTCGACCACCCGAATCAGTCTCTTCCCTCCTTCTTCAACAAAGATGCGTATCTCGCTTGCTGCGGCATCAATGGAATTCTCCATGAGCTCCTTTACGATAGAAGCCGGATGTTCTATCACTTCGCCGGCAGCAATTCTGTTAGCGATATTTTCGGGTAAAATTTTGATCTTGCCCATTCTCTTTTTTCCTTAAGATTATGGGATCGGGGGCTTTTCTCCTCTACAGCAAAGTGCTCAGAGAATGGTTGGCGGCTCTGATGAGCTTTATTTAGAGCGCTTAAGCCCCAGCCATTCCTGAATATCCTTCCCCACCATTTTCTTGAACTTTTCTGAAAAGGAGGGCAAACTTCCCACTCTTTCGTCTAATAGGAGCTTCACCACCCGGAGAGATGGTATAAACATCTCCGACAGTCCTATGCCCTCCTCCCCTTTGGCTACTTGCCGGCACCAATCTTCGAAGGACTCAAGGCTGATCCCTTTTATTATCACCCCGCTCTGGTCAAGAGAGAGGATAACACCCCATATTTGCTCTCTCGGCTCCTTGAGATAGGCAACTATTAGCGAGTTCTTCCCTATCATTCAGTCTTCCTCTCATTTCTCCACAATTATAGCTGCACCTTGCCCG
>JAOUOQ010000269.1 GCA_029880275.1 Candidatus Aminicenantota bacterium
AGAGGATACTGGGCAAACCACTGAAACGCTTTTAACTCCTCAAGCTGACAGGCTCGCTCTATATACCTGTTGGGAGGAATCTTTTCATACTTCAATAACTCTATGTTCTCCGAGCCGATGGTGAAGAGGAGGCTCCGATAATAAGCTCCTTCGGTCTCCACCACCCCTCTCCAGCGGAAAGGGGAAAGAAACTGAGGAAAGGCAGAGGCTTTGATAAAGCCTTCCCCCTGTTCAGCCATAGCTCCTTTCACTTTACCAAGAGCCAGGGAATGGTTGACCGCTCCCAGGAAAATGTACCCTGCCAGGCAGAATATACCGGTGAGGGCTATCAGTTGAGCCCTCCTCTTGAATAACAGCGAGCCCACCAGCCCCAGGGCTAATATGGATGAGAAGTAGAAATCTATTATCACAATAAAGTCAAGAGAGTACATTCGGTCGGTCAGAGGGGCGAAGATCTGGGTTCCGTAAGAGGTGCACAGGTCAAAGAATATATGGATGTACATCCCCATCAGGCAGAGCCCGAAGAGATTCCACAGTTTCTTGTAATTGCCGAACCTATAAACCATAGAGGCGATAAACAGAGCAAAAACCGGCGCCACCAGAAAGGAATGGGTAATGCCGCGATGGTTTCTTATGACTGCCGAAACCCCCCAGAAGCGGGAGAAAATGTCTATATCGGGGAAGATGGAAGCAAACAACAAAGCCACCGTAGCCTCTCCCCCTATTCTTTGCCTTATTCCGCTGCGGGCTAAAACCCCTGATGTGAGGCTATGGGTGAAGGGGTCCATATATCATCCTTCGGTTCATGATAATAATCCAAAAATGAGAAACAGCACCACCGCTCCCACGGCGGCAGTCAGGGCGTAGGGGAGCTGGGTCTGGACATGGTCAATATGGTCGGAGGCAGATGCCATAGAGGAAACGATGGTAGTATCGGAGATGGGTGAACAATGGTCTCCGAAAACCCCCCCACTTAAAATCGCCGCCACCACCAGGGAGAGGTCAATACCCATCTGGCGAGCTATGGGAACTCCCAGGGGGACGAGTATGGCAAAGGTCCCCCAGGAGGTACCCGTGGAGAAAGAGATAAAGCAGGCAGTGAGGAAAATGAGAAGCGGTATAACCCAGGGCGAGAGCCATAAGGAGACCACTCCGGCAGCGTACTCCCCGGTGCCCAGCGCCTGACAGGTGTTGCCTATGGCAAAAGCCAGCAACATAATGAAGGCTAAAGGAACCAGACCGGACATCCCCTTGAGAATCAGCTCGCTGAGCTCCGCCAGGCTCAGCAGACGCTGGACCAGATAGAGAAGGCAGGCAACTAAAATGGCGGCAGAAACCGCCCACAGGACAGAGGTAGAGCCGGAGCCCTGGGTTATTTTGCCCTTACCGGTGATGTACATTGCCAAAGGCATCATACCTATCATAGTGCCGACGGGGATTAACATATTGTACGCTCGCGGGCTAACCCCCTCCTTCCGCTCTATGGCGGTCACCTCAGTGGAGACCATAGGGGTGGCTCCATCCCGGAGGACCTTCCCCTCCACCCGGGCACGATGCTCTGCTTTGGCCATGGGACCATAGTCTCGCTGAGTGAGGACGATGGTGAGCACCAGCAGGAGGGCGAAAATGGCGTAAAAATTCCTCGGCAGAGCGTTGACCAGCACCCATACTGGTCGCTCCACCCCCTGCTCACTCAACAAACCAATGACAAGGGCACCCCAGGCATTTAACGGAATCATAATGCAGACCGGCGCCGAGGTGGAATCGCAGATGTAAGCTAACTTCTCGCGGGAAATCTTCAGGCGGTCGTAAATGGGACGGGAGATAGCTCCCACAATAAGGCAGGTGATATTTGACTCAATAAATATCAGCAATCCCACTATGTAGGAAAGGAGCCCCGCACTTCTCCGACCCCGGATAATGCCCCGTTTCACCACCAGGTTGATAAAACCCTCTACCCCACCCGAGCGCTGGGTCAGGGTTATCAGCGCCCCGATGAGGAGGCTGAAGACGATAACCTCGGTTCTTCCTCGATTGAGGAAAACATCCACACAGGCAGCCAGCGTTCCCACTGCCCCCCGCAGGGGATTCCATTGGTAATAAATCAGCCAGCCCAGCCAGATGCCCAACAGCAGGGAGAAGTAGACCTGTCTGGTCTTGATGGCTAACAGAATAGCAATCAGTGGCGGTAGTAACGAGAGCCAGCCGAAATAGTGCATTCCCTATCAGAGGTTACAGAAAGCACCCCCTTAATAACCCTTTTGAGGAGGTCTTTGGGCGATAATCTCTTTGAAGCGAGGGTCCTTTCGAAGGTTGTCTAAATCAGAGTCCGTCTCTATCAAATCCCAGTTAGAATAGCCATACTCAATGGATAGCCGGAGGTATTCTATAGCCAGGTCTATCTTGTTGAGGAGCGAATAGTAGCACGCCATATTATAGTAAGCTTTGAAATTGCGTGGGTTAAGCTGGATGGCCTGCTTGAGCTCGGCAATAGCATCATCATCCTTCCCCAGATAATGCAAGGCAATAGCCAGATTATAATGGGGAAAACCGTAGGCGGGGTCCACCTCTATCGCCTTCTCTAAATAAGGAATGGCTTTTTTGTACTCCTCTTTATACAGATAGACCGCTCCTATGTTATTGTAAGCTTCGGCATAAAAGGGGTTTATCTCAATTGCCCTTTGAAACTCCTTGAGAGCCTTTTCCATCTTCCCCTGATTGTAATACTCAACCCCCAATTGGTTATGCTTCTCCGATTTGCTCTGCTGAGGCAGAAAGAGCCCTAATTGAATCAAACCGACTACGATAGC
>JAOUOQ010000271.1 GCA_029880275.1 Candidatus Aminicenantota bacterium
CAAAGAGCGAATTTCAGAGATGAGAAAAAAGCAGACAGCTATGGTAAAATCTGGTCAAGAGACTAATGAAAATAATTCATTAATACAGGCACTATCATTAAAGTGAAGAATTAGCTTCTTGAAATTTGGGTCAAAACCCTCAGATATTCTGAGAGGAAAGTTTTATACCATGAATCCCGGTAAAAATGGTCCAAAAAGCCAGCCCTCCAAGGAGCAAAATGCTCAAGGTAGCTTCAAGCAACCTCCCATTTTGGTGGGCTATACCTATTTCCCGGAGGACGCTTACAAGGCGAGGGACGAGAACCGACTGCTTGCCATTCGCCTGGAGACTAACATTACATGTAATCTGCGATGCAGATACTGCTATGCCGAGAGTTCGCCGGATAGCAAAAGTGTCCAGAGCTATGAAGCCTTAACTGATGTGGTCAGACAAGCTCACGACCTGGGTTTGCATTCCGTGGTGGTAATCGGGGGTGGTGAGCCCACCATCCATCCCAGGTTTGGCGACCTCATCAGATTTATCAGTTCGCGGGACATTATACCCATGATCTTCACCAACACCATAACCATGACTAAAGACCTGGCCAGCTTCCTCTATGACCACAATGCGTCGGTGATGGGCAAGCTCGATTCTCTAAATCCAGAGGTGCAGGATTTTCTCTGTAATAAAAAGGGTGTCTTCAAACGCATTCAAAATGGACTTGACAACCTGATGGAGGCGGGCTTCTCAAATCCTGAAGACCCTCGAATGCTCAGGCTCGGGGTGTCATTTGTTAGCTGCAAGATGAATCTGGCTGAGATTGAAAAGATATGGTACTTCTGCCGGCAGCGAAACATATTTCCCAATATGGAAGTCCTCACACCCACAGGAAGAGCCAGGAATGAGCTAAGCGGTCAAGGTATTACTCTTGAAGAGATAAAAGATTACAAATTACGGATTTTGGAGGTCGATAAAAAGACTTACGGATATAACTGGCTTCCCTATACACCCTTAACGGCGAGCGGCTGTCTGCAGTACCTGTACAGTTTTTATATCACCATAGATGGAGATGTGAGACCCTGCGCGCCTACCAAATTGGACAAGCATCCCGCCATGAAAAAGAACGGAATTTACCCGCACAATGTCTTCAGGCGTTCCATCTCCGAAATCTACCATGATTCCCTCTTTAAATATGTAAGGAATATTGATAAGTATCTTGAAGGCAAATGCGGCGGGTGTGAGTACCTCGACGAGTGCATCGGGTGTCGAGGTTATGCGTATAGCGTGAATGTTAACGAGGGAAAGGACCCTTACGCCGCCCTCAGGTCGGAATGTCTTCAGTGTTTCAGGTAGGAGATGGTGAGCGCTTTTCGTAAGATCGAGCTGGTAACAGGGGAAGAACTGGATGCGAGACTTTTATCGTTCCTTACTCAGCGGCAGATGCCTGACTACTTTCTTTATCTTGGCAGTACAGGAGCGAAGCGCTGGCTTGACCTGGCACGGTCAAATGAATTCCCCATCGCCACCCGCCTGACCGAACTCCTCCGAACGAATGTCCACAGCCTCGCACATAGTCTTCCTCGGGCGATTGATGTGGTAAGCATCGGTGTGGGCGACGGACAGAAAGAAGTGCTTCTCCTGAAAGCACTGAAAGAACGGAGTAAGGTGAGGTACTTCCCCGTGGACATCAGCAGCCATATGGTAAATGAAGCGCTTGAAAAGGCTGCTGACTTAGGCGTAAAGATGACAGGGTTTGTAGCATTATTTGAAGACCTACCGCGCCTGCAGCAGTACTGGCGTCCGCCGGTTCTCCTGTGTATGCTCGGAAATAACATCTGCAATTACGCTCCCGAAGAGCTCCTGTCAACCGTCTTCAGAGAGCTTGAGGTGGGGGATTATTTTCTCTTTGACTGCCATCTTTTTGCCCCCCAACCGGAAGAAGAGGAGCAGTGGAGGGAAGTCTTTGAGCGGGCTTATCATTCGGACCTGAACATCCGCTTCAATATAGGACCGCTTATGGACCGGGGGCTGCGCATGGAGGATTGCTCTTTTAAACTCGACCTTGTCAAAGTTGACTCTCTTTTTGGTCAAACTTACAGAACCGAGAAATTTATAGAGATCCTCAGGGAGACGAGTATCACCATCGGGCAATCTGAGGTTCGCCTTGCTGCAGGGGATATTATAAGAATGGGCTTTACTTACAAATACAACGCTTCGCAGATCGAAGGCTATCTGCAGCATTATAACTTTAATATGAAAAAGAGGTTTTTCAGCGAGGATGGCGGAAATTTATTGGTATTGGCACAGAAGGTATTGATGACAGATTGAACATGGCAAAAACTCATATCGAATCTAACGGCAAATCATACGGTTGCGAGCGCTTAGGTCGTCTGCGCCGGGTTATATTGCATAAGCCGGGAGAAAGCTTGAGTCTGATAAATGAGTCGAACTATAAAGATTGGCTATTCGACAGCGTTCCGGATGTAGAGAGCTTTAATGCCGAGCACGACAGGTACCGGGGGATGCTTACCTCGCTGGGAGTTGAGGTTCTTGAGCTGTCTGATTATGTCACCGAAAATGGTGAGCTTATGAGCCGACTGCCGAACCTGACCTATCTTCATGATATCGCCGTCATATCAAGCAAGGGTGCCATGCTTTCTTCCATGGCAAAGAGGGCAAGGAAGGGCGAGGAGATCGTTGTGCGCGAGGCGCTTTCAAACCTCGGTATTCCCATTTTCTCTGAGTTCAATGACCCGAAGGACTCTTTTGAGGGGTGCCTTTTGCTCTCGCCGGATACGG
>JAOUOQ010000270.1 GCA_029880275.1 Candidatus Aminicenantota bacterium
AGAACCACAATAATCCGCTCAGAATTTCACCAGACCTATTTTCTGCAGGTCTTCGGCAAAGTGGAGGACAAACTCTATATCTGTCTCGTCGAATTCGCAGGATACAATGTGTCTGATGTCCAGGAGAGTATGCTTACCGTCCATTAGGTTTACGATTTCGTAGGTCTTGGAATCGTAAGCACCTCCAACTTTCTCTCTGTTCTTCGCATACCACAGGTAATCTTCTTCACCAAGTTTCTCCTGTAAGTAGTTCCAGGGAAGAGGACCCTGGAAAAGCCTCTGCGGCTTAAGGGAAGATGCTTTATTATATAAATCGGTAGGGCGGAATTCCTCTTTCTTAACATTGTATTGACGGGTCAGGAGGTCATAAAATAGCCTTATTTTCTCCTTTTCGCTGGCAACCTGACGGTTTAAATCATTAGACAGCTCATCAATAATCTTTCTGCTCGCTTCTTTTTCACAGAGTTCCATCACTTTCCTCATATTTGCCGACTCGATGCCAGCCTGAACCTGGGGATAGTTGAAGATATTGAAGTAAAGCTCAGCCAAGGGCTTGCTCTTTTCTGCGTCGTTGGCGTATTGATGAAGCAGGCTGATGGATTTCTTGGTTCTCTCTGCCATTCTCATTCTTGCCTGGCTGTAAACCTCCCCAGCGATTTTTATGGCATCTTCATCATCGGCATTGGCTAAAAGCAGCGTGGCTGCCAGTGATAGGCTGATTATTCTCTTCATCTCCGTGGGGTCACACTTATCGGGAATGTCCAGGCTGCTATGATGAAAGACATCGCCGTGACCCAGCATGGGCGTGGAAATGGAAAAAGATGAGTCATTGAACATGATGTGGTCCGAACCACCACTGTAAGGGTTGATGCGGAAATTGAAGCGGTATCTGCTTCCCCGGGGAGAATAGAATGCGCCTCCATCCAGCCAATCCATCAGGTTGATGAGAACATGGTTGATATACCCAGGGACCGAATAGGGAGAGCAAGTCAGGTTGAAGTTCGCCTGACATAGAGCGTAATCCTCGCCAATCATATCCAGGTTCATGCCGGCAATCCCTTTATCCCTGAGGTCTTGATGGTCAGTAAGATAGGCTGCTGCCCCGTGTATTTCGGGAAGCCAGAGAAAGCGAATGGTTCTTCTGGGAGGAGGGGTCTCTCCCCTGCTGACCAGAGCTAAAATATTTCTCACCATCTCTACCATGCCGGCCGAGCCCGAGGCGTTGTCGTTGGCTCCGGGCTTATAGTGGTCGAGGTGCCCCATGATGATAATCTCCTGGGTGGGATGTTCGCTTCCGGTTATCTTAGCTTCGAGCACCGGCATCTCGCCGTCGAAAAGCTCAGCGTCCACCTTGGCCCGCATGGTTACTTTTTTCCCTGCTTTAAAGAGAGAAACAAGCTCCTTCTCCTGCCTGCGGGAGAGGGCGAAGCCAAAGCCAGTCTTTTCTCTTTCTTCTCCGGTAGGTGAGAGGCGGTTGACTTCGATCAAATCAGGATATTGAAGACGGTCTTCTCTATCCGAAGGTCCGACAATGACGCCTGAAGCTCCTCTGTTTAAGACCGCCTGACGATGGACCGCAGAGCCTCCGCCGCCGGTGGCGAAAACGAGCTTGCCTTTGACATCTTTATCTTTATAATCAGCGTCTGATTTCCCTCCGCCTACATAGATAACCTCACTTTCCACCTCGCCACCCTGAGAATAAGGCATCAGGCTCACTGCCTGGTCGGAATAGCGGGCGAGGAGCTTTTTGTAGGGTTCCACCAGCCACAATTCGGCCTCCTTCACTCGCCAGCCGACAGGGGAGTCCCACAGGAAATATTTTTTGAAGCCGTCGGCTCTGTATCTTTTAATGGCGACCTCTGTAAGCCCGATTTTTTCCAACTCATGGGCCAGGTATTCCACGCAGCGGTTATAATCAGAGCCCTCTCCTCCGCCCCGTATGCGGTGAAAGCGGGATATTTTGGAAACCATATCCCAGGCTCGCTCCCCAGAAACTTCGTTTTGAATTGCTTCTAAAAGCTTTTTATTAAGGAGATAGGGATTGTCCTGAGCAGAGACAAACAGAGAACCAGAAAAAAAGAAGATGACGGTGAATGTTAAAACAATTCTTTTTACCATTTTTAAACCTCCCTTCAAACTAAGTTTTATTGCTATCTATGTGGATAAATCAATAATTTCCAATGAGGAGTTACTCTCCATTTCACTTAGCCTGTTGCTTCTCTATCAACTCGCGAATAGCGGTTATCTCTTTCAAGATACGATCCAGAGTGACTGACTCGCCGATCTCCATGACCTCACCCTTCGCTCCTTCGGGCCTGCTAATTATATAACCCTTAATCCCTTCCATAATAGCATTTTTCAATCCGCTGAGATCCCTGACTCCCATCATTTTAAGCTCGGCTTTACCGCCTTCGGGACCAGCAACACCGGCGGTTTGGACATGTATCGTCCCAATGTTGAACATCCTTTGAACCGGTCCCTGTGTGACATCTACATTAGTAATTTTAGGATAGGGAATAGTAACCTGCTTTCTCCAGAACACGCCCTTTTTCATTCTCACGGAATCCCGGTTGACCGCGTATTCCAGAGAGCGGTAGAAGGCTGAGATCCAGAAAAGTTCGCATGCCATAAACATTACCCATCCAGCGGTGCAAATTCCAAAAATAAGCTTGTCAATGGTAAAGAGCAAAGCTACACACAGCGCAAGGATAGGGATAAAAAGAACCATCCATATAATAAGCCAAATAGTTTTCTGCTCTTTTTCCGGCTTGGCAAGTAT
>JAOUOQ010000273.1 GCA_029880275.1 Candidatus Aminicenantota bacterium
GGCTTCCCAGTATGCAGAAGCCTCTTGCTTCTGTTCTGTCGAGTCGAAGGACTTGTGCCAGTTGAGTTCTCCATCCCTTGTGAAGATGTCGGTTTGTGAACACAGCCACGCTAAGGCGTCGTCGATGACCGGAACACCAGAGGAGTCGTGGGTATTGAGCTTTGCACCAACGAGTTGGGCAAAGAACATGGAGAAGTCCTTTCCGCGGGCATCCCACAGGATTTGCATCCCCAGCTCCTCGTTAACCGTCTCACCGCAGATGGTAACCGTTTGACCTTTCCACGGGTGGTTCTTCCAATAACCGATGGTTCTGGTGCATATTCCTAACTGCCCGACGGTCATGTCGCCGTATTCATGGTTGAACGGGGAGCCATTCAGGTACATCGGCAACATGGCAATCAGCGAAGCATCTGTCTTGCTGTACACAATCATCTCATCATTATCTTTATTGGACCCCACCAGGTTGCCTAAACCATTCGCCCTGATGGCCATCCCTGTGAAGAAGAAGAAGGTATCTGGAATCCTCTTGACCTCCCCGATGTAAGTGGCATATACGGTACCCGGGATTGGATCAGGGAGTTCCAACGTGTAGAGACCTCGGGGAGCGCCTAACTTATTGGTCCAGAAGTAAAGTGTACCATCAGCAGCAAACACCATGTCAGCTCCCACTACATCGACGATGGTATCATCTGCCTTATTCTTTACCTCGCCAACCAGGGTAGCAATGGCAGTATTCGGATCTACAATGTAGAGAGAATCTTCGATCTCGCTTGCCGCATAGAGTATTCCATCAGGTGAAAATGCAGCACAAACGATGCCGGGGACGATGTTGCCCATGTATTTCACATAGTCAATTTCCCACCAGGAAGGAGACGACAGATCATAGTAGCCTAATTTACCGGTGCCTCCGTTGACCGCGTTAATGTACTTATCGATGACATAGAGCTTCGTTCCATCAACAGTGGCTGCAAGTGCATGGACAACTCTGAAAGGTATCTCCCCCGGGTCTAAACCGTTTACGGCGGGCAAAGGGTACAAATTAGCTACCGAGCTACCCGAATTAATCTCCACCCGATAGAGATGCGTCAGGCCACCTGCTATTGGGCTGTTGACGAGATACAGCTGTTCTATGCTTTGGGGCTGAACCGTAAGCGGCACTATCACCAGGGTGAACAGTGCTGCCATTGTCATCCCAATCAATAGCCTTTTGTTCATTTCTTTTTCCCCCTCTAATAGTGATTTTTCGTGATATCGGAGATTACCTTCTGTCAGTCAAAGGTAATCTTTGCTTCCATTGGGCTTTACCATAGGAAGCAGATTGTGTTTTGTTTAATCTCTTTGCTCACCTCCTTTAAAATTCTTATTTTGGTTGTAGTTTTTTTAACAAAATATCCGCAAATTATGATTAAGCCCATCATGGTTTTGTAGGCTAAAACCATAATTTCTTTCTGCACCTGTGGCAAAGCAGGATTAAATATTAATGCTCCAACCAAGCCAAGAATCATAGGATTCTGAGTTATTTTCTTTATCGTATTTAGCCCGTCCAATTCTTCCCATTGGTCCGGGGTATGAATAGACCTTGATGAGCAATACCTGGCAAAGGAGATTTTTGAAGTAGGTTTTTCATTCATATTGAGCATGTTTTTCACTTGATTTCTATCTCAAATTATGCTAAAATTTAAAAAGGGCAGGGCAGAGTCAGAAGCAAAAAGGGTAACCTTTAGCTTCGGGCATATTAAAGATCAAATCCGCCAGATTTGAGAAGCCCTGCCCTTATTTTCTTAATGCTTTCAGAATACCATCCTTTGCATTATCTATTTTACGCTTTTGATTGATTATAGCCATTCTCATATAATCGTTGAGCATATATCAATAAGTTCAATAAAGCTATAGGAATAAGTCTGATTTATTTGCAGGATTACAACTCACTATTCTGTCAGTATTTGTCCTGCACAAGTGCGAGAGCAAGCAACTGTGAGCAGATTTTGTGATTGAGGGGAGCTGGACTATGAGGCGGAGTGGGAAAACAGACCTATGCCTGATCAAGTTTTCAGGACATAAAACATAGTTGCTCAACATGGCCCACTTCTTTATAGTCGTTTTAAACCACCTGCCGATTTTTATGGGGTAATGAATTAATTCCATATTGCTCTTCATTTTTTCCAGAATACCTTATCGGAAGTTTCCCCGAGAGTCTGCTTCAGTCCTTCATGAACAATTGGGTGGTTCTCAGTGATGAAGATTTTTATCATCTGCTTCTCTCTTATTATTAAACAGTATACTTATGGTTTTTGTGCCCCCTGTATTTTTACGACCAACTAACTACTACAAAGCCCTCAGTTCATCGCCGCCAATAATAGCTTGCCCTTTAAAAGCAACGCAAATTGCAGTTTAGCAACATAAAAAGTGTTTGTCAAGTAAAAAATTACTATTTTTTTAACAAAAGTAACCACATCCCTAACTTGCTTATTAATAGTTATATAAGGCGATTTATACTCAATATAAAATATAAATGCGAAAAAATAAAGCAAAATATGGATAAAATAGCAACAATAATAAATAAAGAGGTTATTTGGAGCAGGATGGTCAGAATTAGTTAAAGCTGGCAACTCAAAGTCGAATCACCTGCCCTTTATAGGATTAAAAAAAATCCTATTCTTACTTGGCTTATTACTCTATTTATGCTGGGTGTAAGCTCTTTAGCTTAAAGTAGGATATACATCAGCCAGATGGGTGCAAAGGGCAAGTGGACCAAAATCTCCCTCGCCCTCAGAG
>JAOUOQ010000272.1 GCA_029880275.1 Candidatus Aminicenantota bacterium
GGTCTAACCTCAGCGCTGTCCTCTGATGTCAGAAGTAAAAGGATTATCTATGTAAGTGGATGGAGGATCTCCACATAGTTTGACTTTCGGAGCTGCTCCATATACTCCTGGTAGGCGGACTGGAACTTCTCGTTCCACAGCCTGTTCTGAATCTCCTCTCGCGCCTCCTCCAGAGGTGCCCTCTGGGGGGGCTTCTTGTCGATTACTTGAATGATGTAACAGCCCTCGGTGGTCTCAATGACCTCACTTATCTGACCTACATCAAGGGAGAATGCCACTTCCTCCAATTCCTTTTTCAGCTCACCCTGTTTGAAGTATCCCAGGTCGCCGTCGGCATTAGGGTCTCCCGAATAGCTTTGGATGACCCTGATAAAGTCCTCGGTGGTGTTAATGCTCTTGCGGGTGGTAAGGGCTTCCATTTGGACCAGCTCCTCATCCTTACCCTCCTTGAGGAAGAGGAGCTGACGGATGCGCACCTCAGCCTGTGTGGTAAACTCTTCCTGGTGGCTGTTGTAATAGTTGACGGTGTCGTTCTCGGTGAGGATGATCATTGAGCTGACCTCCCGCTCTATCACCTTTCTCTGCACAATCCCGCCTCTGATTTCTCTGCGAAGCTCCGATATGCTGGTCCCCATCTGCTCCAGTTGGCGGCTGAGCTCCTCGTCACTTATGATGTTGTTCTCCTGCTTCATCCTTTCCAGGACGGCACGAATTTCGCTCTCGCTGGCACTCAGCCCCAGGCGCTGCGCCTGGCTGGCAAGAAGAGCTTCGACTATCGCCTGCTCGAGAATCTGCTGCTGCAGCTCTTTCATTCGCTGAATCCTCTCCTCGCCGGTGTACTGCTCAAATAGCCTCTGCATGGGAAGCTGAGCCCGACGCTCCAGATCGCGCTTGGTAATGATAGTATTGTTGACCTTGGCTACTATCTCCTCGACCACTTCCTGGCCGGGCAGGGGAGCACTGGCCACCAGCAATGAGGATAACAACAGGGCTAAAAAGGAACTTATGGCTGCTGCCTTCATCTGTCAACCTCCTTGTCCTGCTCTTTTTCCTTATATTGGAATCCGAGGTTCTGGTAATATATCTTGATATGGGACTTTTCTTTAAGCTGGGAGAGGTATTTTTTATACAGCTCCTCACCCTTGATCTGCATGAGCTTAATTCTTATCAGGTCTTCGGCTTCACTAAAGGGCAGCTTCCCCCCACTCCTTTTCTCCACCAGCATAAACACATGATAGCCGTAGGGTGACTTCACCACCTGGCTATGCTGCCTCACCTTCAACCCGAAGATGACCTTCTCAAATTCAAGAGGGAGTTGCTCCTTCTCGAAGTAGCCCATATCCCCGCCTTTCTCCGCCTCGGGGCTGATGGAGAAGGCTTGGGCAACCTCCTCAAAGCTTCTCTTACTCAATAACTCGAGCACCTTTTGGGCTTTCTCCTCATCCTCTACCAATATCTGACTGGCTCTTACCTTCTCCGGGAGGGTGAATTCCTCCGGATGGTTGTCATAATAGAGCTTGGCCTCCTCATCAGTGATCACCAGGTCTTTAAGCACAAACTGGTTGAGGAATTTTTGGACCAATATATTGTTTCTGAAGCCAACCCTCCACCCCTCGCTATCTATGATGAGCTCCACTGCGCCCTCCGGCTTTCCCATCGCCCGCTCTACCTCTGCCTCGCTCACGCTGACCATCATCTTCTGTGCCTGGTCAACCATAAGCTGCTCTTCAATGAAGAAGTCGAGGAAGCGGCTTTTGATGTAATCGTCCAGCTCCATATCCTCGTTGCCAAAGTTCTGCTTGATATATTCGTAAAAGGCACGGGCTGTGATGTCGCGACCATTGATGTTCACCACCGGCTTTTCCAGCGCAGCCTCTTGCTCCCTGGTGGCTCTATTACCACCCTGCTGGCCGCATCCTGCCACCAGCATAAGGAGCACACTGACCCACACCACCAGTGCTATCCAATTCACTGACTTTCTTGATGTCCTGAATTTTCTCATTTTCTTTACTTTTGTTGTTAAAACTCTTCTCCCTTTTGATTACCAAGGGGAAGAAAAGAACTCGGAGAATTTTAACATATCAGGCCAGTCTATTCAATATATTTTTAACCTCGCCCAGAACCTTCCCCTCCTCCGGAGGAAGTATGAAGGTCAATATCCCTTCGGGGTGGAACTCTGCCTTATGGCTGCTGACCAGCTCTACCAGCCTCTCCGGGCTCACTCCCGACTGTGGTCTCAGCCGAATAATGAGCTGGTGGTCCTTTCGGTCGATGCTCAGGAGGTTGAGCTGTTGGGCGGTAATTTTTAGCCTTATACACTCGAGGAGGTTAACCACCGATGGGGGGAGGGGACCGTACTGGTCTTTCATCTCATCGGATAGCCTGTCGATTTCAGATGCGGTTGCCGCGGCGGCTATTCGGCGGTAGAGCATCAGCCGCAGATTGGCATCGGTAATCCAGCGGCGGGGGATGTGGCAATCGACTCCCAGGTTCAGGGAGGGCTTCACCTCTTCCTCCAGCGGCTCTCCTTTGAGCTCCTGAATGGCATTCTGCAAAAGCTGGCAGTAGAGGTCGAATCCCACCGCGGCTATGTGCCCGTGCTGCTCCCTGCCCAGCAGGTTACCGCTGCCCCTGATCTCCAGGTCCATCGCCGCCAGCCTGAACCCTGAGCCGAGATAGCTGAACTCCTTGATCGCCTGCAGCCTCTTCCTGGCCTGGAAGGAGAGGGACTTCTCTGGCGGTAGGAGAAGATAGGCATACGCCCGCCGGTCTGAC
>JAOUOQ010000274.1 GCA_029880275.1 Candidatus Aminicenantota bacterium
CCCAACTGATTGAGCTAATAATTGAGGATAAAGCCGATGTGGTATATGGTTCTCGCTTCCTGGGAAAGCATCGGGTTTTTCTATTCACCCATTACTTAGGCAATAAGATAATCAACCTATTTGCTAATCTGTTATATAACACAATTTTAACGGATTTATATACCTGTTACAAAGCTTTCAGAACGGAGATACTCGAAGGCATGGACATCAAGTCCAACAGCTTCGGTTTTGAGGCAGAGTTTACCGCCAATGTTTTAAAAAGGAAACTCAGATTATATGAGGTGCCCATCTCCTACTCGGGAAGGGAACACGCCGAAGGGAAGAAGATAACCTGGCGGGATGGCTTTATCGCTTTATACTGGCTGCTTTGGGGGAAATTTAAGGGCTTCGATGTAGGCACCGAAGCGCTATTTGCCCTGACAAAATCCTCCAAGTATAACAGGTATATTTTCCGGCGTATTGAACCATACCTGGGAACCAGGATATTAGAAGTGGGGGCTGGGATAGGAAATATAACCCACTATTTGATTCCTAAACGGCAAGTAATAGCCACTGAATTATCCGACGAATATATAAATATTTTGAAAAGACGCTTTAAAAAGTGTCCTAATTTGACGATTGAAAAATATGACTTGAGGGAAAACCCGGGCATAAAATGGAAGGATAGGGAAATCGATACCATAGTCAGTATCAATGTGATGGAGCACATTGATGATGATATAACCGCTATCCAGCACCTGACCTCATTGCTTACTCTTGGCGGCAAGATAATCTTGTTAGTGCCAGCTCACCCTTCCCTTTTCTCCCCATTAGATGAAAGCCTCCATCACTTCAGAAGATACAGTAAAAAAGAGATTAATAGAAAATTGCAAAGAGCAAATCTCAAAATCTTGGAGTCATTTTATATCAACGCCCTCGGTGCAGTGGGCTGGTTTGTAAATGGAAAGATTTTCCGCAGAAAGAGATTTCCCTCAAATCAACTGCATATTTTTAACCTGCTAACACCCCTACTGAAATTAGAAAATCTCCTTCACCTCCCTTTGGGGCTATCTTTAGTCGTAGTGGCGGAAAAATGAGCTATTAAATTCTGCGCTAATCGATAATTTTTAAAGACTAAGATAGAGAATAGTTGACAAACGCCATCAAATTCACTAATATTTGATAGGTTAATCTCTAAGCGGGATGAGAAACTAAGGAATGCACTGGGGCGGGCAAGATTAGAAAAGCTCACTCCTACCAATGGGAGGGATTCAATTGCCATGAGGAGATGTTTCGTCCTTGATACCCTCCTTCACCCATACCATTCGCTTGGAGAAGGGAAAAGAAACTGAAGAAGTCTGCACAGATGTGGGTAGTGTTTGTAATCTTGGAAATCTGAGTGGAGCAAAATGAACGAAGTATATTCTCTCACAAAACAACGAAGCCTTCTCAGCAGTAGCCTCCTTCTTTTGACCGCTACCATGATAATGAACCTCTCCAATTATGGTTTCCAACTCTATATGAGCCGCCATCTTACCACTATTAGCTACGGAGCGCTCAACTCCCTGCTATCCCTTTTTATGATATTGTCTGTTCCTACCAATAGTGTATTAATGGTAGTCAGTCGATTTATAACCAAGCATGTCACGCTAAATGAGCTGGATAAAGCAAAAACCCTTTTCCACCAACTTTTCAAAAGGATAAGCTTCCTGGCAGGGGGGGTCTTTATTCTTTTTGTCGCATTGAGTCCTATTATCTCCTCCTACCTCAAGGTGAACTCCCTGCTTCCTGTTTTTATCATCGGGACAGTGGTTTTCTTCGCCTTCATTATGCCTATCCCCCTGGGCGCCTTACAAGGGCTGCAAAGGTTCGGCTACCTAGGACTCGGCTTTGCGCTGCTCGGACTCCTGAGGTTAGGCAGTGGGGTTTTCTTTGAGCAAGGGGGAGGAGGATTGAACGGGGCTCTGGGGGCTTCCCTGTTCGCTTATGGAGTTGTCTTCTTCCTGGCGCTGGCCTTTTTGAGGGGCTCTTTCCATCCCCAGGATGTTCCCCTCGAGGGGGAGCTGAAGGAGGTCTTCCGCTATAGCTTTCCGGTTTTGATATCTCTCCTGTCGCTGATGACCCTGACCAACTCTGATATGATTTTGATAAAGCACTATTTCCCGGCCGAGGATGCCGGTCTTTATGCAGCCGTGGCGGTGTTAGGAAGAACTATCCTTTACATCCCCACGGCTATAGTTCTGGCTTTGTTCCCTATGGTGACTGAGCTGCACATCCTTAACCAGGATACCTTCAAGCTGCTCCGGAAGGCCCTCCTTTACACCCTGATACTATCAGGGGTGGGGGTAGGGGCTTTTCTCATTGCACCTCAGTTTTTGATATCTTTTCTCTTCAGCCAGAAATTTTCTCCTGTAGCTCCCCTTTTGCGGTTATATGGGGTGGCAATGCTCTCTTATTCACTGTTAAATGTCCTTATGAGCTTCAATCTGGCACGGCGGAGCGCCATTTTCATCTACTCGTTTATCGCTGCTGCAGTGATACAGATTTCTCTGATTTGCACCTTCCACCGGAGCTTACAGGAGATTTTATATATTATAATAGTAAGTGGAGTAGCTTTATTACTATTTAATCTTCTGTTGCTTTATCACCATAAGAGGAAGATTCACAATGCCAGGCAATCGAGCTAAGGGCTACGGCCGTTTCCTCTGGCAATGGGTGTGGCTCCCCGTGCTGGGAACTCTGCTTTTGAGTTCGTCTCACCCGATGGAGAGGAACGCAGACTGGCAAC
>JAOUOQ010000275.1 GCA_029880275.1 Candidatus Aminicenantota bacterium
CTCTATGTTTCTGCGGTTCTCGTCCCACCAGATGGCTAACTTCAATCCGAAGGTTATCGGCTCGGCATGGATGCCATGGGTGCGCCCGATCATGGGGGTATCTTTATGCTCCAATGCCCGCCGCTGGAGAGCCCGGGAGAGCTCCTCCAGGTCTTGCAGGATAATCTGGCAGGCTTCCCGCAGCAGCAGTGCCATGGATGTGTCCAGTATGTCGGAGGAGGTGAGCCCCAGATGGATGTATCTCGCCTCCTCTCCCACATTTTCGGCTACATTGGTGAGGAAGGCTATCACATCGTGCCGCACCACCTCCTCCAGCTCTTCTATGCGCTGCACAGAGAAGCTCGCCCTGGAGGTAATTTTCTCCACTGCCTGGGGTGGTATCTGGCCCAGGTGAGCCCACCCCTCGCATACCGCAATCTCCACCTCCAGCCATTTCTGGAATTTATACTCGGGGCTCCAGATGCGCTGCATCTCGGGGGTTGTATATCTGGGAATCAATGCCTTATCCTCCTTTCAGACCCTAATTTTTATTATCTCGCTTGGTTTATCCTGATAGGTGAGGAAGACCCTGGCCAAGGGGTTGTTTGCCTCCCGAAGTGCCTTCTGAGAGTGGTAAAGGGCCAACTGAGGAAGATTGTTCACCTTGCTCATATGAGCTAAAAATAGATATTGGGAGCGCGGCTCGACAATCTGCTTCAGCAAAGTGGCAGCATCCTCGTTGGACAGGTGTCCCAGACGGCTCATAACTCGCTGTTTCACCTCCCAGGGGTAGGGACCGTTTTTGAGCATTTCAATGTCGTGATTTGCTTCCAGCACCAGCAGGTCGCACCCCCGAAGGCGCTCCCTCACCAGATGGGAAGGGGAACCTAAATCAATAGCTATTCCTAATTTGATATGTCCACAGACCAGGTTAAATCCGAGGGGGTCGGCGGCATCGTGGGGGACAGAGAAGGGAATTACCTCTATATCTCCTATACGAAAATGATTTCCTCCTTCAATGAGAACAGTGCTGCTGGTATGTAAGTTGCCTTTGTTTAAAGCCTCTAAGGTTCCGGCATTGAGATAAACAGGTATCTCATATCGCCGGGAGATGACGGATGCCCCTACTATATGGTCGTGGTGCTCGTGAGAGATCAACAGAGCATCTATGTCGGACAACTTTTCCCCCAAAAGGTTAAGCCTGCGCTTTGTCTCCCGACAGCTCAGGCCGGCATCGATAAGGAGCTTAACCTTATCAGTTCCGATAAAGATGGAGTTTCCCGAGCTGCCGCTTCCCAGAATGTTTACCTTAAGTTCGATCTCTCTCGTCCTCCCTTCAGATTTAGAAAATTGTACAGCTATTTCACCCTAACAGACCAGCTCCTCCTCTTTTATTTTAAATCCTTCTACATCTCCCAGAGCAACCAGAGAGAGCTGCCTCTGGTCGAAAAGGGAATGGGCAATTCGACTGATATCCTCCACCCTTACTCCCTCCACTCCTGCGAGGATCTCGTCGAGGGTGAAGCACCGCCCGAAGTAAATCATCTGACGGGCCAAGTTCCCCATGCGGCTGGTGGTGCTCTCCAGCCCCAGCATGAAGCTCCCCTTTAGCCGGTCTTTGAACAGCTTGAGTTCCTTATCTTTTACAGGCTGGGATTTTAGCTTTTTTATTTCATCAAGAATTAGCTTTATTACCTTCCTGCTGTTATTCTTACTTGTTCCGGCATAGATGGCCAGGTAGCCGGCATCCAGATAGTGGCTGAGGTAAGAGAAGATAGAGTAAGCTAACCCCTTCCTCTCACGGATATTCTGAAACAGACGAGAACTGATGCTCCCGCCCAGCATAAGGTTCATGAGATAGCAGCTATACCTGTCTTCATGATTATAAGGAAAGGAGCTAGTTCCCAGACAGAGGTGAACTTGCTCCAGCTCCTTCTTGTTGTGCAATTTGATGGTGAAGACTCCCCCCGGGGGTGTGCGCTGCTTTATATTGGCGCTCCCCTGCAGGGTGAAGTGGCGGGCAATGAGTTCCAGCACCTGCTTGTGGCGGAGGTTTCCGGCGGCGGTTATCAGTATATTATCCGGCATAAAGCCCTTATCGAAGTACTCTTTCAGCACCTCACGGTCAAATTTCGCCACTGTGTCAATGGTACCCAGAATGGGTCTCCCCAGGGGGTGATTCTCCCAGAAGGCGTTGATAAAGAGGTCGTGAATAAGAGATTCGGGGTTGTCCTGGAACATCCTGATCTCTTCCAGAATGACTCCTTGCTCCCTTTCTATATCCTCTTTTCTGAGGAGGGGGTTAAGCACAATATCCGCCAGCAACTCCGTCACCCGGGGAAGGTGCTCATCCAGCACCTTGGCAAAGAAGCCAAGGTTTTCCTTCTCGGTGAAGGCATCTAACCCTCCTCCTAAAGAGTCTATCTCCCGGGCAATCCGCTTGGCAGAGCGGCTGGTGGTGCCCTTGAACATCATATGCTCTAAAAAGTGGTGGATGCCATTCTGCGCTTGCGGCTCATCACGGGAGCCCTCTTTAAGCCATACCCCTATGGAGACCGATTTGACCTGGGGCATTCTTTCGGTGACCACCGTGATTCCGTTGGGCAGGATGCTTCGCTTAATCATCAATAATGCTCTCGGTTGCTGTTTTCCCTGGCTTTAAGGCTTTTCAGCAGCTCTCGTCTTGACGGAAAAAGGAAATCTTTCTTTTCTGAGATTTCAACCCCTTGAGATTATGTAAAACGCCAACTCTGACTTAAAATTATACCACAGCTCCCACCTC
>JAOUOQ010000046.1 GCA_029880275.1 Candidatus Aminicenantota bacterium
ACCGGATGGTTTCCCTTGCCAAATTCATAGGTATTATTCACCCAGTGAGACGGTGGTTTATGCCCGTTGGCATCGATGAACTTCTTATATTGGCGATTGGTTACCTCATAGCGGTCGAGGTAGAAATCTTCCACCCAGACCTCCCTGGCTGGCTGCTCATTAGAGAACATCTCCTCCTTCCATTGTCCAACAGAAGCGAGTCTTGTTACCTGCTCGGGCGATGTCCCCATGGCGAACTTTCCGGTGGGAATGAGCACCATCTCCGACAGGGTTATCTCTCTTGAAATTTTAAACTGAAAGAGCAAAAAGGCGGCTACTACGACCATAAGTACAGCTACTCCCTTCAATAACCCTTTCTTTAATCCCCACCACTTCCAGCCTATCAGCCGTGAAAGGATGCGGTAGCTGCCAGCGATAAAAAAGGTCAACCCCGCCAACCATATCATCTTCATATATAATGAGCCCAGAGGCATAAGGTAATGGTAGAAGCTCAGCTCCCAATCTGGGTCGAAGATATGGCGCATCAGAGTGCTTATTCCCACCCATGATACCGCCCAGGAAAACAGGCTAATCGGCAGATAGAGAAGGCTCCATACCAGGCGGCGGCTCATCAGCCCCAGCACCAGGGCGAGAATGAAAA
This sequence comes from Candidatus Aminicenantota bacterium, assembly GCA_029880275.1. Classification (GTDB taxonomy): domain Bacteria; phylum Acidobacteriota; class B3-B38; order Guanabaribacteriales; family B3-B38; genus Guanabaribacterium. The sequence goes on from JAOUOQ010000046.1 coordinate 641, forward strand.
ATATTACCCCTTGATTGTGCACGGGAACTATCTGTTCTCCTATGGGGAGCAGATAAAATCCAAATATAAAAGACCAGATAAGAAGAATAATATCTCTATATTTAAGGGAAAAGGATAAATATCCTTCTGCCTCCGTCCCTTTTTTGGACAGGGTGACTACCGCGGAGATTATCCCTATCAGAGCACCTATTCCGATGATATCCCATAATCCTCGCTGAGAGATATAGCTCTGAGACATTCCTTCGGCAACCAGATAGGAGCTGGAGACCATCAACCAGAGCGATATCAGGCTGACCAGAAAGTAATCGGATATAAGCCCGATAATTACTCCCTGTACAATAAAAGAGAGCAAAAGACCAAGCTCCATCCACCCTCCGAGCTCAGGCAACCGCGGGAGGAGAATAAATCCCACTGCTACCGCCCATAAAATAAGGAGGAGGTGCCGAGAAAGGCTCAAAATACGGCGTCGCCTCATCAGCCGGTCTTCCCTCTCCGCTGCTTTCGGCCGGGCAACCTTCTTCTTGCGAGGTTTTAGCCGGGAAAACAACCTACGGAAGTCCCACCAAATGGCAAGCTGTTTTATCACCTTCTGCTCTTTAACAACGGGGATTTTCCCCTCCAGAGCGAGACTGAACTCTGAAGCGTTCTTCCAGCGGCGGTTCCTATCTTTCTGCAGACCTTTCATTATGATGGCGTCGTTAATATGGGATGGGATATCAGGAATGGATTTGGGTGGTTCATTGGTAATTCTAAATTCTACAGCCCCCTCCCGGAAAGGAGGACTCCCGCTTAAAAACTCATATAGCACCACTGCCAGGGAGTAGATATCACTCCGCTGGTCAAGAGGTTCGCCGAGAAGCTGCTCAGGCGACATGTAGATTGGGGTGCCTAATACATACTCGCTGGTAATTTGTTTCAAGGAATCGGATATATTGGCTGCTATTCCTAAATCTGTTATTTTGATGATACCTTCCTTTGTCTTCATCAGATTGGAGGGCTTGATGTCCCGATGTATTACTCCCCTTTGGTGGGCATATTCCAATCCCATACATATCTGCTTAGCATACTGGATGGTCTCATCAATAGTGAACTTCTTCCTCCGCTTCAGCATCTGCTCAAGATTCTCCCCATCGATGTATTCCATAGTGATGAACTTATACCCCTCTATATCCTCAAAGTTGTGAAGGCGGACAATATTTTGGTGGCTCAGGAGCATACAGGCTTTGGCCTCTTTCTTCAAATCCTCAACTGCATGGGGGTTATTTGTCAATTCCTGTGGTAAGAATTTTATGGCGATAATCATTCCCAGCTCAAGGTCTAGTGCTTGATAGATGACTCCCCTACCCCCTCTCCCTAACTCCTTGATTATCTTATACCGGTCGCCGATTACTATATCAGGCTTGAAATAAGCCTGAGTATCGAAGATATGGGGTTTATGGCGATATTTAGGAGGGGTTAGAGCCTGAGTCAGATCGGCTCCGCATTTTACGCAGTAGAAACTGGTATCCGGGTTCTCGGTGCCACACTTGGGACAAAACATAGCCCTTTATCTGTAAATGTCAAGCAACACTATAATTTAATTAAATATTAAACTATCAGATATTTATTGTCAAGAATTTAGTTGTCCGCTCTTGAGCAAGGATGTTGGGGATGGAAAGGAAAAACAGAATCTCGGCGATGAGCTCGGGGGTGGGCTTATGGTTATTTTTTTGTCATAGACCTCACAAACCATATAAAAAAGGCGGTGCCCATCAACCCGAAAACTCCGGCAAAGCAGTAAACAGCAGGGATGTTGAGGTAATCATAAATAACCCCTCCCACCATCGGTCCTCCCGCCAAACCCATGCTCATGGCCATATTAAAAATCCCCATAGTAGAGCCCATCCCGAAGTTCCTCCCTTCGATCACCGTGAGGGCAGTAGCTGACGGCAGGGCAATAGCTCCTGCTATCCCCATAATGGAGTTGATAATAAACAGCATGGAGAAACTACCCGCCAGGGGAACCATAAATAGGGCGAAAGAGGCGATCAGACTGCCGAGAATAACGAGCTTCTTCCGACTTACTCTATCCGCCAGCCACCCGAAGCTTCCCTGAAGAAAGGAGGTCAACAGGAGATTAATCGATATCAAAAGACCGATCTGAGTGCTGGTCAATCGGAGATAATTATGAGCTAATATAGGTATAAAGCAGGCATTGACACCCCTTCCGAAGGAGTTGGCAATCCTGAAGGTGGTCAGCCCTTTCATGGTGTTGCTTCGCATAATTACCCGATAGCGGGTCGGGGGGACATTTTCCTTCCTTTTGTACAAATGGAGTTCGGGAAGGAAGAAGACCACTAACAAGAAAGAGAGCAGACTCAGCCCCCCCATGGCGTAAAAATTGGCGTTAATGCTGAAATACTGCTCCAGGACACCCCCCATAAACGGACCAAAGCCGAAGCCTGCATACAGAGCTATATTGAAACTCCCCATATAATAACCTTCGTGCTCTTTGGGGGAAAGCTCACCGATATACGCCATAGCTACCGGCACAGTCATAGCGGCGGCAAATCCCTGTATTAGCCTTACCACAATCAGCTCCCCCACATTTCGCGCGACTATGAATCCGAGGGATATTACCGCATAGAGAAAAAGCCCCAGGGCGATGGATATCCTTCTCCCCTTCCGGTCTGACCACCTTCCAATCAGCGGCATGAAAAGGGCGCGGGATATGGAAAAGCCGGAAAAGATAACTCCCAACCAGACACCCTTTGCCCCCAGGGACTCGGCATAGATGGGTAGAAGGGGAACTATCAGGCCAATACCTATCATAGAGACAAATACTGCCATAAATAAAACTAAAAATACCCTTTTAACCATCTTTGCCTCGGATGCCCATAAGGAGCAAAAAAATCTATTATGAGTTAGCCTTTTACCATATCTTATTCTCCTTAAGTAGGTCAAGAAATTTTAGCACATTCTCACCGTCCAAGAGATATTTTTACTTGATTTTTATTGCAATTCAAGTTATTCTAAGACTTCTAAAAAGCTTATAGTCTATTGTGTTTAAATAAATCTTTACTAAAAAGGAGCTAACGTTATGAGATTTAAATTATATCTGGTTATCACCCTTATCCTCTTTATAGCCACCTCTGCCAGCGCCAGACAGGAAGTGCTCAGCCCCCAGGATGTTCTCGGATTTCGGGTGGGAGAGGACTACAAGCTCGCTGACTGGGAGGAAATTGTCTCCTACTTCCGCTCCCTCGATGCTGCCTCTGACAGGATTATGGTCCAGGAGTTGGGGAAGACCACTATGGGTAATCCCTTCATATTAGCCATCATATCCTCCCCTTATAATGTTAAGAATGTGGAGCACTATCGTGAGATTCAGCAACGATTAGCCGACCCCCGGGGCCTCTCCCCCCAGGAAGCTGAGAAGCTGATAGCGGAGGGTAAAACCATTGTGCTTATCACCTGCTCTATCCACTCTACCGAAATCGCCAGTTCCCAGATGTCGATGGAGCTGGCGTATCGTTTAGCCACTGAAGAGAGCCCACAAGTGAAGGAGATATTGGATAATGTGATCTTTCTGCTGGTGCCCTCTCTCAATCCTGATGGGACAGCTATAGTAGTCGATTGGTATCGCAAGACCCTGGGTACTCCCTATGAGGGAACCTCCCCACCCTATCTCTACCATAAATATGTAGGGCATGACAATAATCGCGACTGGTATATGATAACCCAGCAGGAGACCAAGCTGGCGGTAGGGAAGATTCACAATGTGTGGCACCCTCAGATTGTCTATGATATGCACCAGATGGGGAGCCGAGGGGCTCGCCTCTTCATCCCCCCCTTCATTGACCCCATCGACCCCAATGTCGACCCCATCCTGCAAGCGGAGATCGTCTGGATGGGCTCTGCCATGGCTACGGAGCTTACTGCTCAGGGAAAAAGTGGTGTGATTATGGCTTCCGGGTATGACGCCTGGACCCCTGCCAGGGCTTATCAGCATTACCATGGGGGGATTAGAATTCTCTCCGAGGCTGCCAGCGTCCGCATCGCCTCTCCCATCAAAGTGAGCTGGGACCAGCTCGAAGAAGAAAGAGAATACAGTGCTAAGGAATCGAGCTGGAACTTTCCCCTTCCGTGGAAAGGAGGAGAGTGGCATCTGCGCGATATCGTAGATTACGAGCTGACAGCCGCCTTTGCCTGCCTTACCCACGCTGCTCGTTACCGCGACCGCTGGTTGACCAATTTTTACACCATCGGCAAGCGAGCAGTAGAGCGGGAGGAGCCACCCTTCGCCTTCCTGGTTCCCCTGGAGCAGGATGACCCGCCTACCGCCATAGCCATGCTTCAGGTGCTGCGAAAGGGAATGGTGGAGATATACCGAGCCACCCAACCCTTCACCGCCGATAGGGTCCCCTACCCGCCAGGCACCTATGTCATTCCTCTGGCACAGCCCTACGGCAGTTACGCCAAGACTCTTCTGGAGGTGCAGCATTATCCCGTCCGTTACCAATACCCCGGAGGTCCACCTATTCCCCCCTATGACACCACCGCTCACACTCTCCCCCTCCTGATGGGAGTAAAGACCATAACAGTGGAATCTCCCTTTACTGCCGAGCTGGATATGGTGGAGGAAATTTCCCCCCCACAGGGGAAGGTCATAGGAGGAACTGCTAAATACGCCTACCTGTTGAGTCACAAGTTGAACAACAGCACTTTAGCCGTGAACCGCCTGCTCAAGGAGGGCTATCACGTATACTGGTCGGCAGACGATGTCACCATTGACCGACAATTCTTCCCCGCTGGGACGGTAATCATACCCAAAGCGGACGGCCTGGAAAACAGGATAAAAGCTCTGGCGAGCAAGATTTCGCTGGACTTCTTCGCCGTAAATAAATCCCTCCCGTCACGGGGCTACCTGCTCAAGACTCCCCGCATTGGTCTCTATAAGAGCTGGATGTCTTCCATTAATGAGGGATGGACCAGATGGGTTCTGGAGCAATGGGAATTCCCTTACCAGAGCCTTTACGACAAGGAGCTGCGGGAAGGGAAGCTGACCGAGAAGTTTGATGTGATTATATTGCCCGACCAGCGCTCATCGGCTATTATCGATGGGATACCTCCGGGGAGATATCCCGCCGAATATTGTGGTGGGATAGGGAAAGCCGGTCTGGAGAACTTAAAGCAGTGGGTCTATTCAGGGGGAACTCTCATCACTTTAGGCTCTGCCTCTCAACTTCCGATTGAGCAATTCTGGCTTCCGGTTAAAGATTCCCTTGAAGGAGTCCCGCGGGATAAATTCTCCGCCCCGGGGTCCATCGTTAAAGTGGTGCTGGATAGACTTCATCCTATTGCCTACGGATACGATCGGGAGGCCAATGTGATGTTCTGGCAGGGATTAGCATTTGAGCTCAGCGGGGGAACTGCTGTGGCTACTTATCCTGCTGTTAATCCCCTGCTAAGCGGTTGGATAATGGGAACTGAGTACCTCTTAAATAAAGGTGCCCTTGTTGACATCCCCCTGGGAAAGGGGCGAATCATTCTTTTTGGCTTCCGCATGCCCTATCGTGCCCAATCATACGCTACTTTCAAGCTCCTGTTTAATGCTCTCTATTATGGGACTGCCACCTTGAGCACACTCCCTTAAAGTCAGAAGGTGAGAATTTATTTGCTGAGTAGATAACAACAGCCTCAGTCAAGGGGAAGACACAAAATTCTGTTTCTAAGCTCTTCTCAGGCCACTCACTAAATACCCGAAGAGCTTCGCCTGGTCCTCCTCTCAACATTCGCAGTGCTGCTGCCCTCGCTTATAATAGTTGAGGAAACAGCAAACAACCCGATGTATACCGAAGCACACTTTGCCGATTTTTGTTGTAAGTCCAATGAGCCTTTTCTGCAAATAAGAGGGGTATTAAAGAAAGAATTACAAAGAGACGCCTCTATCTCTGAAGATTAGAGATAATAAGGTAAACTTTGATTAAGAGTGGGCAGAGTCTTAACAGTCCTTAACCCTTTTTAGAGCCCACAAACACATTATAAAGAAGCGCAAATATCCAGCCCACTACAAAACCGTCAATAAATCCATAAATGAGACCCAGGAAGCTACCCCCAAAAGATACCGAATAGCCTATATAGAAGCGGTCAAGCAACATCAGGTGCTGCCCACCCCCACCGCTGACTATCACCCAGATGGTTACAATGAAGACGGTCAGACCCCAGATTATCCCGGCTGCCAGACCACAGGCCACTTTGTTTAACTTCATCTCTTATCACCTCCTTATAAGAATTATGCTTTCCACTTTTGCGCAATAGGAAGGCAGCAAAAAAGCTTATGCTTAGCTCATTAACTGGTCTATTAGAGATTGGTTGTAGACTATCCTTTTCCGCTCTCTCAACCTTGTAATGATAGCAGAGTACCGTTGAAGCTGCTTTTGCTGCAATAGAGTTTCTTTAAGCGTTTCCTTCTCTTGAGCGAACTCCTCAGAGGTAGGTTCTTCTTTAGCACCTACCTGAAACACCACGAATCCCTTGTCAACAGTAACCACCTCACTAATCTCCCCCACCCCCATAGCGAAAGCCCTCTTTTCCACCTCGGGCGTCATCCCGAGCTCTTCTATCTGCTCACCCCGTTTAAAGGGCTTCGGGGATTGAGGCTCTATCTTCTGCTGGGAGGCCACCGCCAACAGGTCGGGATTCTCCAGCAGCAGCTCACGCACCTCCTCCGCCTTTCCCCTAGCTAACTCCTTTCCCCCTTTGTCTTTGAAGTCATTGATGACCTTCGTTTTCACCTCCTCCAGGGGCGGGATAGAGGGAGCCTTCTTTTCCATCAACTGGAAGACACAATAGCTCCTGCCGATGAGGATAGGCTCGCTGATCTGCCCCACCTTCAGAGAAAAAGCAGAGTCGAGCAAAAGGGGGGGCGTCCCCAGACCCTCAATCCTTTCCTCTTTGGCAAAGAAGCCCGAATCCTTTACCTCCAGGGCGTATTTTTTACCTGGAACATTAAGGTCATGCGCTGAGGAAGCCTCATTATAAACTTCTTCCGCTAATTCATCTGCTTCCTGATTAGCTTTTTCTGTACGAAGGGTCTTTTCAATCCTATCCCTTATATCCGCATCGGAGAGAGGCAGGTAATGTGCCCGCTGGATATCAGTAAGCTGGATGATGTGATAGCCAAACCTGGTTTTAATTACATCGCTGATGTCATTTATCTCCATGGAGAAGAGGACATCGTCCAGCTCCTGCACCATTCTACCCCTGGAGGAGTATCCCAGATCACCGCCATTTTGTGCCGTAGTCTCATCCTCTGAATACTGCCTGGCGAGCTCAGCGAAATCCTCCCCCACTCTTGCCCGGCTGAGAACCTCTTCGGCTTTCTTTCTTATCTCCTCTTCGTCCTCAGGTGTGGCATTAGGGGGTATTCTGAAAAGCATATGCCTTGAGCTTCGTTGGACGGGTACCTTGAAATCCTCCAGATGGCTCTGATAATAGCGCTGAACCTCCCTTTCGGAAACCTCAATCTCCCCACTTATCTTCGATTCTATATTAATATAAGTAATCCTTCTCCTTTCAGGCTCTCGGTAGTTTTCTTTGTTATCTTTATAAAATTCGGCTAACTCCTGGTCTGTCGGCACAATAAGGTCGGTGAAAGTAGCCGGCTGGAAAAGGAGATAATTTATGCTTACCTTTTCCCTCTGCCTCTTAAATTCCTCTTTCAGCTCAGCCTCGCTAAGGGCTATCCCGTCAATTATCAGGCTGCTAAACTTCTGGAGATAGAGTTCTCTGCGGATAGCTACCTCAAATTCGCTGGGGGAGATACGATTAGCTCTGAGGATCTCAAGATATTTCTCCTGTCCGATAAATTTTCCGTTCTGCTGGAAGACCTCGAATCTTTCCGTAATGTGGCTCCTTATTTCCTCAGGAGAAATCACAATACCCCGGCTTATCGCCTCCTGGACAATCATCTCTTCGTTTATCAGGTCATTCAGGGCCTGACTGGCTGCCAGCTGCTGGAGCCACTGCTGGTCGATATTTCCGGAGATAGACTGCTGAAACCGATCCAGGTTGAGTTTGTAAAGCCGAAGGAAGCTCTCGGCGCCTATCTCCACCCCACCTACCGTGGACACGGCGGTGGAGCTCCCTGAAAGACCCTGGCTACCTCTGCCCCACACCAAAAAGATGGTCAGGATAAAAGAAATGACCACCATCCACAAAATACTCTTGATCAGAAACGAGCGGGAATGCTCCCTTATTTCCTTAAGCATTCAATCACCTCTTCCATAAATTCGATGCCACCCTAAAGTTCTTCATTATTTTAAAACAAAAAGGGACCATTGGCAATAGATTTCTGAAATTTTTCTTTCTCCTATCCCCCATCTTCTTAGACCAGAAAAAATCTTGATTAATTTTCTTACCTATGTTATTATTATATTGGAGTTTAGTAACTATGAAAAAGAAGTATAAATCTGCTCGCCTGGGTATTGATTGGTTCACGGTAACCTATAAAAGCTTAATAATATGGTCTATTGTAATATGTATTATCCTGGTAGTTGGTGGGTATTTCATCTATACCAACTTCTACGCTAAGGAGGACCTTTCCAGGGTGGCACTGAAGGAGATTTCCAAAGCGGAAGACCTGATAAACAAAATAAGAAAATGGGAACCGAAAAGGGAGGATTTGGTCGAGGAACCCATGAATTTGGTAGTTCAAGCTCGAGATAATCACCGCCAACGAAAATTTGAAGAATCTATTGCTCTCGCCCGGGAATCTCAGAGCCTCTCTTCACAAACCTTAAAGGAGTTAGAGGCTGAAGAGTCAAGCGAGCGACAAGCTTACTTCACTGCCTTAGAGGGTGATGTCAGAATGAGACCCCGCGGGGAAGTGGAGTGGCTCCCAAGCAAGATAAGAATGACCTTGAAGCCCGGGGATATGGTTAAAACAGGAGTCAGCTCATCGGCACAAATAATGTTCTTTGATGGCACCACTTATGTTATTGAGGCTAATTCTCTTATAGTCATTCAGGAGAGCTTTGAGGACCCCTTCTCCAATGAACGAAGAGTATCTGTCAAACTCGACTCAGGAAAGGTCGACCTCTCTTCCCCACGAAAGAATGTGCCCACCTCAGCCTCCGCCATCACCTCCTCCACCACCCGAGCAGTCCTTGGTGAGACCTCGCGGGCAGCCATGAGCTTCGAACCCCAACTCAAAGAGACAGTCCTTGAGGTCTACAATGGCTCAGCTGAGGTGTCCACCAGAAAGGATAAGCTCACCGTTGGCTCCCTGGAAAAAGTTACCATAGACGACAAACAGCGACTCGCCTCGAGAGGGAAGCTTATCCCCTCACCTCAGCTTATCGTCCCGGTTTATGACCGGCAGTTTATAGACAAAGATCCCGAGAAGCTAAACATAACCTTCACCTGGGAAGAGGTCTTCGAGGCAGCGGAGTATACCCTGCAGATCTCCAAAAGCTCCCTCTTTGCCAATCCCTATCTCATTCGGGCTCACATGAAGAGTAACTCCATCGGTCTGGATGGATTTGCCGAGGGAACCTATTACTGGCGGGTAGCCGCAGTGAGACCAAATGGTGAGCAAAGTAGCTTTAGCAATTATTACAAATTCAGGCTGAAATCTTTGATAAGGAAAATCCAGAGCGGAGATACTACGCCGCCAAATTTAGATGTGGATGA
>JAOUOQ010000276.1 GCA_029880275.1 Candidatus Aminicenantota bacterium
GAGGTTCTCCTCTCTTCGGTTACTCCCTTCCAGTTGATGTTCGGCAAGATTATGGGCATCGGGGCAGTGGGGTTGACCCAGTATTTCATCTGGGGGGCGGTAATTCTGGGCATCGGAAGCTTTGGGCAAAGTTTTGCCGCTCAGATGGGCAGTGAGCTGGGACAGATAGAGATACTCTCTCCAGCCACCATTTTCTTCTTCATCATCTTCTTCATCCTCGGTTGGCTCCTTTTTGCCACTATGTATGCGGCGGTGGGTGCCATTTGCAACACCGACCAGGAAGCACAACAAGCTCAATTTCCAATAATTATATTTTTGGTACTACCCCTTCTTCTTATGATGTACATCGTCGGTAATCCTAATTCTGGGCTGACTACCGTCTTGTCACTGATACCATTCTTCACCCCTATGCTGATGTTTATGCGGATTAACCTGGTTATGCCCCCCGTTTGGCAGATAGGTCTCTCCATTGCGCTGCTGGTGGTGGCAATCCTTTTGATGATCAAGCTGGTAGCCAAGATATTCCGCATCGGAATCCTGATGTATGGCAAACGCCCCAGCCTGGTAGAGATTGTCACCTGGATGAAATATAAATAAGATAACACCCCAAAGATGGGAAAGCTAGCCTCACTGAGAGCTTGGACATTACAGTAAAGCAGACGAGAGAAAGCTTATCAGAAAAGGACTTTTAACCGAATCGCCAATAGGTGTTATTATTCATGAGAAGAGTGGTGTGGGTATGGACAGGAACAGGGGAGTGTGTGCTGTTTTAATCGGACTCATCTTTATTTTTATATCCCTTCCTGTGGCTTATGCCGACTGGCTGTTCACCAGGGACAACAAGCGGGTCGAGGTAAAGGAGTTTGAGATACGGAACGGGCTGGTGGTGATGACCCTCCCCAACGGCCTGCTGGCCACGCTCCCTGTCGACCAGATAGATTGGGAGCGCACCTACCGCCACAATCCCTCCCTTCGCAGGGTAGATGCTCCCCAGGGGAAGCCCTCTGCAAAGGGAAGTGAAGCCCCGTCCACCCCGGAGGAGCCCCCGCCCCCGACCGGTAGGACGGTGATGACCGACCCTCTTGGGAGCTGTGTGTACACCACCACCCATATCGACTCCTCGCCGGACTCAACTCCCATCGCCATTGATGGGAGGTTGGATGAGCCCATCTACCAGCAGCTGGTTCCCATCACCCGCTTCACTCAGATGAGGCCTGACGAGGGGGCGCTGGTGAGCGAGGAGACCGAGGCCTACATCTTCTACGATGACGAAAATATCTATTTTTCCTTCCGCTGCTTCGACTCCCAGCCCGACAGGATCATCGCCAATGTGGAGAACCGCGATGCCCTGCGCAGCTCCGACCGGGTGGCCGTCTTGGTGGACACCTTTCACGACCTGCGCAGCGGCTATATCTTCAAGGTCAATGCCCGGGGGATTCAGGAGGATGCCAGCGTGTCGGAGAGCAGAGGCGGCGGCGGCCGGATGCAGGGAATGGGGAGGGGTGAGGGCATGGGGGACAACAGCTGGAACGGGGTGTGGTACAGTGCGGTCTCCATGTGTGATGAGGGGTGGATGGCGGAGATGGCCATTCCCTTCCAGACCCTCAAATACCCCTCCCACCCGGAGCAGAGCTGGGGGCTGCAGTTGGGTCGCAACATCGCCCGCAAGAACGAGGTTGCCATGTGGTATCCGCTGCAGAGGTTTGACATGAACATGAAGCCCTCCAAGTGCGGTGTGCTGCAGGGGCTGCGGGAGCTGCCGCACTATCGTCACCTGGACCTCATCCCCTTCACCAGCTTCCGTCAGGAGACCTCCTCGGAGTATCTGTCCGGGAAGGGGAGGCGCTTGTACAACGGCGGAGTGGACCTCCGCTACAGCCTGACCCCCAACCTGGTAGCCAACCTGGCGGTCAACCCCGATTTCGCTCACACCGAGGTTGACGAGGAGAATGTGCGCCTGAGCCGCTGGGAGCTGTTCTATCCCGAGAAGCGGGAGTTCTTCACCGAGGGCTCCTTCATCTTCAACACCCCGCTGCAGCTGTTCTTCAGCCGGCGGATCGGCACACTGCTGCCCGACAACAGCGAGCATCGGGTAGCGTTCGGCAGCAAGATCACCGGCAAGCTGGGCAACCAGCAGATCGGCATCATCGAAACTCTCACCAGCCAGACCTCCTACTTTGAAGAGGGGGAATCCTACCCGGTGGAGGGGGCCAACTTCTTTGTCTTCCGCCTGCAGCGAGACATCCTGAGGAAGTCGTCCATCGGCTTTCTCACCGTCAACCGCGACCAGAAGGAGGGGGTTGACTACTACCCGCAGCGAGCCCACGGGGTGGACCTCAATTTAGCCTTCGGCGACCATGTGATGATCAGCTCCCAGGTAGCCCTGAGTTCCAATCCGGGGGACGACCAGGGCTTCAAAGATAACCTCGCCTATCTGGCCAGCTTCAACTACAGCTCCAACCTGTTCAGCGTGGATGTCGCCCGTCGTGATATTGGCGAGGAGTTCGATGTCAGCCAGGTAGGGTATTACCCCGAGGTGGACAGAGTGGGCAACGAGCTCAACCTCAGGCTCAAGCCGTTCATCAACCGCTGGGGGTTGCGCCAGCTCACCTTCTCGGCGGAGTTCACCCAGTTTGATAATCACCTGGGGGGGTTGGAACTCTCCCAGTGGGGCTTCGGCTTCTCCCAGCAGTGGAAGAACTTCTGGAACACGGGAATACGGCTGAGCAGCGAGAAGGAGCTCTATAACATCTT
>JAOUOQ010000277.1 GCA_029880275.1 Candidatus Aminicenantota bacterium
TTCTGGTGAGCTCAATGATATGCCAGTAAAGGTCTTCGGCAGTGGTCTTGCCGGGTTGTATGAAACCGTCATGAAAGGCGGTATAAAGTATTTGGGAGCCTTTCTCTGTTGCTATTTTCAGGTTTTCGTGCTCCTCAGGAACCCGAAGTCTGCGGAAAGCGACTGCCAGGCTTTCAGCCGAGACAAGGCGGCTGGCATACTTCTCGCCGATGGCATCAACCAGATAATCTCTCATAGCTACCGTGAGACCATCTGCCATGGGAATGGTGCGGGAGATGTTTACCCCGATGCGGCTGGGATTGCGCTCATCCACAAACTTTTTCAGATGTGGTTTTAGCCCCTCCCGGTTATAAACTATCTGGTTGGTCAAAAGACCTGCATAATCGGTATACCAGGTGTGGGTCCCGATGCGGGTGAATTCAACCCGAACGCCGCCGGTGTCGTAGAAAATATAGGCGCAGCGATGTCCCCAGCGTCCGCTGATGTTCACCATGAGGGGGTCTTCGTTGGCTTCGCGGCTCATTATAATCCACATATCAATGTTGTGCTCCCGCATCAGGCGCGGGAGGTGTGTATCAATCTTTTCTTTGTTTATCCTGGTAACGGAATCCCAGTCCTCTTTATTATAGATGTTGTAAATTTGCCCATAGGCGGGTGGCTGCAAAGAGAGGAGAACGAGCGGAATGAGCAGCAAAATCCACCTTATTCTTAAACCTGTGAACATCTTACCCTCCTTTGTTAATGAAGCCCTTTATTATAGTTTCAATACCTGATAATGTATCTTAGCCCTTCGGTAATGTCAACTTCTTTATCCTGGCTATAAGGGGGAGTCAAGCCTTTCTTTTGTTATCAGGCTGATAGAGTGGGCAGCCCCATTTCCCCATTTTTCCATTGACAAATTTTCATTTTACAGTAAAAATTGTTTTTGTTAGTTGTTGTATGCAGAGGGTTTTCATTATTGAGAATGAGGGGTCTGCGGTGAATATTGTTCCCATCCTGACCGCTGGCTATGGTGCATTGGCTGCGGGCTATAATTCCTTTAAAAGGTCGATTACAGCGATAACCTCCCCCGACGACAATAATCCAACCCCGGCTCATCTCCGCAGTGACGGAGCCGATTATGTCCCTACCAAGCCTATGGTTCTCTTCGGGCATCACTGGATGTCAATCGCGGGCACCAGCCCGATAATCGCCTCCATTGTGGGGCTGGTCTGGGGGTGGGGTCCGGCGCTTTTATGGATGGTTCTGGGAGTCATCTTCATCGGTGGGGTGCATGATTACTTTGCCCTGATGGTATCCGTTCGTCACCAGGGCAAGTCAATGGGTGAGGTGATCAGGGAGACCCTGGGGTCGTTTTCCGGCACCCTTGCCAGTGTGGTTCTTGCCTTCGGTGGTATCCTGGTCTATGCCATTTTCCTCTCGGTAATTGCAGGGGCTCTGGTTAAAAACCCTACTGCCGCCATACCAACCCTGGCGCTGATACCTCTGGCAGTATTTTGCGGCTTTCTGCTCAAGAGAGGGGTGAGCCTGATAACTGCCACGGCCATAGGGGTGGCTTTGGCGCTGGTGTTTTTAGCCGTAGGGATTAGATACCCTCTGATAGCGACCCCCATTCAACTCTGGGGAGGGGAGTTCCACCTTTTCTCCGAGGGCTTCTGGATATATTTCTTTGTTCTTTATACCTTCGCTGCGGTCTCCACTCCGGTATGGGCTCTGCTGCAGCCGCGGGACTACCTCAACTCAGCGGTGCTGGTCATCGGGTTACTGCTGGGCATCGGAGGGATTCTGGTTGGTTTTCCCAGCGTGAAGTTTCCGTTTTTCAACGGTTTCAGTAGTTCTGTGAGGGGACCGTTGTGGCCCATGCTCTTTGTGACCATCTCCTGCGGGGCGGCTTCCGGGTGGCACTCGCTGATTGCCGCAGGCACCACATCAAAGCAGTTGGACAGGGAGTCGCATGGATTTCGGATTGCCTATGGTGGGATGATGGGAGAGACGGTGATGGCATTCCTATCGGCTTCGCTGATTATCACCACCTTCTCCTACCGGGAGTTTCTGGCTACCGGTCTCAGCTCTTCTTCCATAGGGGAGCTGTTTGCCAGCGCTCTGGGTGCGGCGATGAGTCATCTCGGCATATCCCCTCTCACCGGCGCCACTCTGGGGGCATTGGCTCTGGCCGCCCTAACCCTGACCACCCTCGACTCCTTTGCGCGTACTAGCCGATATGTGCTTCAGGAAATAGGGAGTCGAACCCCCCTGCGTCGTCCGCTTGTCTCGGCAGTCTTGGTGACCCTGAGCGGGTTTTTACTCTATAAGTTTGTTCCTTTTATGGACCTGTGGAATGGGCTGGTATTAGGCGGCCTCCTGCTGCTGGTGCTCCCCTTTGTGATCATCATTATAGAGCGAAAAAGAGCCTTTCAACCGAAGCCCGCCTCATATTTCCTTCACCTGATCCTTCCTCTGGTTTTTCTTTATCCCACCACCATGGTGGGCTTGCTATATCTTTTATATGTTTATATGAAGGCGGGGAATTGGGTCAGCAGTGGACTCAATCTCCTGCTGATAGTGTTAGCTCTATCCCTAACCATTCAGAGCTGGAGGCGTCTAAGAGTTTCGTAGAAAGCCAAATCATATTAACAGGGAGGCGTGAAAATGAAAAGAGCAGCAGTTTTGTGTTTCCTTCTGTGTATAGTGGTGCAGTTCCTTATCACCCCTTCTTCAATTTACTGTCAGAGGGTAGGAT
>JAOUOQ010000047.1 GCA_029880275.1 Candidatus Aminicenantota bacterium
ATGAAGCCCAGAAAGCGAAGGAGATGTTCAACGGTTACACCTTTAAGGAGAGAAAGCTGGTAGTGGACGATGCCCGCCCGCAGCGGGAGAGAGGAGATAGAGACTTCGGCGGCGGCAGAAGGGGAGGAAAAGATAGGGGCTATTCCAGATATTAACAGGTGAGAGGGTTTCCCCCTCCAGGAAGGAGGTCTCTCATCCTCTCAGTGTAGAAGTTCGATAAGAGCCGTTCGCCCTCATGTTAAGCCCTCCTTTCAGAGCCTTTCAGTTTCACGCTTTCCCATAGGATGCCATAGAGAAAAAAATCCATATCGCAAGCCCAGGGGAGAAGTTTAAGCAGGAGAGCCTTCTCAACCTGCAGAAGGTTTTCTGCCTGCCGGCTATTCTCATCTCTGTGAAAAAAACAAAAGCCGATGAGGTTCTTTTCCTCTACCATTTTGTGAGAGGCATAATAAGATGAAATCCCTCTCTGGAATGTAGGGCTCTACTGCTCTAATAAAATTCTTGTTGAAAATCTTTCTCTGTGTGTCTTAAAATAAACTGTCTTTTAAAAAGTTCCCTGCAGCAGGGGGATAGTAAGGCATTATCATATTACTACTTTTTGCTCGGGCTACAGAAAAGCGTAAGTCAAACAAAAGCTTCATTACCATCTCTTCAAAGGAGGGAGATATGAGATGCACAAATCTTACGGAAAGGCTCATTGCAGGGGGAATCCCTTTGCGGGGAGCCAGGGCGACAGGGTTCTCCAGGCTGGCTCTTGCTATTTTATTAAGTCTTCTTCTCACTCTTCTTCTTCCCCATGGTCTTTATGCGCAGAGCTATACCCTGGAGGATATATTAAGCACACCCTTCCCTTCCAGCCTGATTGCCTCGCCGAAGGTCGACCGGGTGGCATGGGTTTTTGACAACTGTGGGATGAGGAACATCTGGGTAGCTGAGGGACCGGACTACAAAGCCCGCCAGCTGACTGACTATGACCAGGATGACGGGCAAGAGATTGGTGAGTTGAGTTTCAGTCCCGACGGCTCGGTCATCGTCTATGTGAGAGGAGGGAATACTAATCGTCAGGGCGAATATCCCAATCCCACCAGCGACCCCAGAGGGACTGAACAGGCGGTATATGCTATCAAGGTATCCGGGGGGAAGCCCTGGCGCCTTGGAAGAGGGAATCATCCGGTTGTATCACCAGCAGGGGACCAGGTGGTCTTTACCTACCGGGGACAGCTCTTTATAGCACCCTTAGATGGCTCCGGGAAGGCGAAGCCCCTGTTCGAAGGGCGGGGTGGCAATGGCTCGCAGTGTTGGTCGCCGGACGGCTCCAGGCTCGCCTTCATAAGCCAGCGGGATGACCACAGCTTTATCGGCATCTATGACCTTAAGGCGGAGACCATCACCTGGCTGATGCCCGATGTGGAGCGGGATGACAACCCCGTCTGGTCTCCTGACGGGAGAAGCATAGCCTGCATCCGCTTTCCGGGACGAACAGCGGATGACTCGTATGGTCGGGAACTCGGCCTCCCCTTCGCCATCTGGGTAGTCGATGTGGAGACCGGTAAGGGGAGAGAAGTGTGGAAATGCTCCAATGCCAGCGGGGGATTTGCGCAGTATTACCCCGAACATCCTCTTATGTGGGCAGCCGAAGACCGACTTCTCTTCTACTCGGAGCATGAGGGCTGGATGCATATCTATTCGGTATTGGTGAAGGGAGGGGAGGCGCTCTGCCTCACGCCCGGGGAGTGTGAAGCAGAGCATGCCGCTCTGTCTGCTGACCGCCGAACCCTTATTTTCAACTCCAACTGCGGAGATATTGATCGGCGGCATCTCTGGACAGTCCCGGTAACCGGAGGGGAAGCCAAACCGCTGACCACCGGAAAGGGGAACGAATGGAGCCCGGTAGCTCCTGCCACCGGGAAAAGCATTGTGCTTTTCTGTTCCACCGCCAGCCAGCCGGCTGCTCCGGCGGTGATTCCCATCAACGGTGGAAACCCGCGGCTTATCGCCCCTCAGGCTATTCCCCAGCAGTTCCCATCAAAAGACCTGGTCGAGCCGCAGCAGGTAATCTTCTCAGCCGGAGATGGCCTGGAGATACATGGTCAGCTCTTTCTGCCGCGGGATGCCAAAGCGGGGGATAAGCGACCGGCGGTCATCTTCATGCACGGTGGTCCCATCCGGCAGATGCTCCTTGGCTGGCACTACCTTTACTATTATCACAATTCTTACGCTATGAACCAGTACTTGGTCAGCAGAGGTTATGTTGTTCTGTCGGTGAACTTCCGCTCCGGTATCGGCTATGGGCGCGCTTTCCGCACCGCTCCCCATCAGGGTCCTCGTGGGGCTTCTGAGTATAAGGACATCGTCGCCGGTGCTCAATATCTGCGGGGTCGACCCGAGGTTGACCCTCGCAAGATCGGGCTGTGGGGCGGCTCATATGGGGGATACCTCACTGCCCTGGGACTGGCCAGAGACTCCGAGCTGTTCGCTGCCGGGGTGGACCTCCACGGGGTGCACGACTGGTCCATGCGAGGACGCCGCCGCGAGGGAGGTGGCTGGGGACTCTATGGAGAGGAGCTGTTGCGCCTGTCCTATGACTCTTCTCCCGTAGCAGATGTCAGCTTCTGGAGTTCGCCGGTGCTGTTCATCCACGGCGACGATGACCGGAATGTAGATTTCATCCAGACCACCGACCTGGTGCAGCGGCTGCGAGCCCTGGGAAATGCCCATGTGGAAACTCTGGTATTTCCCGATGAAGTCCACGACTTTCTCGTTCATGGCCACTGGCTAAAAGCTTACCATGCGGCAGCCGATTTCTTCGACAAGTTCCTGAAGGGCAAGGCTCACTGACACCGACCTTGCATCGGACTCCTTATGGCGAAGTTGAGAGCAGGAGAAAGATGAAGGGATAAATAATGACCAGTGAGAAAAAACTTGAACCGATGCCCGATTTCCATTTCAAGTGCATGACCTGGCTGTATAAGCTTGCAGACCCCATCTGGAATCCGCGAAGGCATCTAAAGAAAATTCCGTTAAAAGAGGGAATGGTAGTGGTAGATTATGGATGCGGACCGGGCAGGTATACCATACCTGCGGCGAGGTTAGTCGGAACACAGGGCAAGGTCTTTGCGGTGGACATCCATCCGCTGGCTATTAAGGTGGTGAAAGAGAAAGCGGCTCGTGAGTCCTTAACCAATATAGAGGCCATCCTGTTAGATTCCTATAACACCGGGATTAAAGGTTCAAGTGTTGACCTCATTCTCCTTATTGACGCGCTTCACATGATTAAAGACCCCCATGCCCTGTTTCGGGAGATGCATCGACTGCTCAAAAAGAATGGCATTATCTTTATGGATGCTGAACACATGAAAGTGTCGAGAGCAATGGAGATTGTCGAAAGTACCGGACTTTTCACCATAGTTGAACTTCGGGGTAAGGACATGCTGATTGCTCCCAAAACTAAGCAGTAAGTCAGCAACCTCAACAATAGCGGATAAAAGGGAAGTCAAGAATTTTCCCCAGTGTGCTTAAAGGCGAGCTTCTTATCCAGAATAAGCTATACATAATCGGATTAAGCTGGGGCTATAAAATATGAACTCTGGGGAAGGTAAACTCAACTATGGATATTACCTCTTGACGTATATCCATTTGATTATAATCTCCATAATTGTCATTGGTATTTTGATTTCCCTATTATTCTGGAAGGTAATAGCAAACATCATTATGGGTTTCGGGATATATACATTCCTAAACTACTGGATAGTGATTCTGTACCTCATAAAGCAACGAGAACCCTATAATTTATCATCCGAGATAATGAAAAGTGTCATAAAGTCGGGGAAGGTAGTCATTCGCCCAGCAAGGCCTCAGGATGCACCAGTAGGAGCTCGGCTGATGTTTTATGCTGGTGTAAATTATATGCGTGCTTTTTTCGGCAGTACAGAGAGAAAAGCTATTAAAGTCCTTAAGCGGATGTTTTCCTTGCCAGGGCATATGACAAGTTATACATATGCTTTTGTTGCCGAGAATGAGGGTGATATTGTGGCATTATTTTCCGGGCTTGATAGGAGAAGCTGGCGAGCTTCTAATCGTGCCTCTTGGATGTACGGACCTATATGGTGGATAGCCGCTCCACCTTGGCAAATTCCTAAAATGATTTCTGCATATTATGCATTTGATAAAGTGGTACCACCTGTTTTAGATGAGGAATATTATATTGTGCATCTTGCAGTATTACCTGAGAAGCGTGGGCAGGGAATTGGTAAGCAAATAATGAATTTCGCTGAAAGTCTGGCAAAATCAAAGGGATTGAAAAGAATGTTATTGGATGTAGAAATTGAGAATGAAGCAGCATGTCGGTTTTATAAACGCTTGGGTTTCATAGAAGCAAAGTTTGTAACTGACAAAAACTATTGTAAACGCTTTGGAATTCAGGGAAGCATTAGAATGGTGAAGCCAATTACACGCCAGTAAAATAATACATATGTCAAAGAGAGGTTGATGAGGGATAAAATAAATTTGATTGGGTATAACATGGGCTTTGTAGTTTCCAGGTGGCATAGAATAAAGTCCCCTTATTCATTATATTTTTATTAGGAAAAATGCTGAAGACGGATTGAAAATATAAAATAGGAAATAAGCCAATTTATGATAAGGGATAAAATGAAAAAGCTACCAGAAGTGAATATGAGTTTCAATAAACTGTATAGGATGCTCGCCGGGCTGATCAAATCGAAGCTAATCTCAACAGGCATAGAGCTTAAGATCTTCAATCAGTTGTCCGAGCCAAAATCGGCAGAGGCAGTGGCGAGGACAATCGGCACCCACCCGGGGAATACTAAGTTATTCTTAGATGCTCTGGCGGCGATCGATTTGGTGATGAAAAAGAACAGCCTGTATCATAATGCACCCATTACGCAGGCATTTCTGGTTGAAGGCAGCCCGACATTCCTGGGACCAATGTTAACCTTAACCTGTCAGATGGGTTATGTTGCCATGGAAAACTTGCCTGGACTGGTCAGGGAAGGGCCCCACCAACTTTCGCCAGAAGCAGACATGGATACCGAGGAGACATGGGCGCAGTTTGGGGCTGCTATGGCTAATTACCAGAGAGCCGGTCTGGCTCAGCAGGCGGTGCAGATTGTCTCAGAGCTACCGGAATTCCCATTGTTTAAAAAGATGCTTGACTTGGGCGGAGGTCCAGGAGTCGTCGGAATCGCCATCGTAGCCGCGCATCCGAGCATGAAAGGTGTAATCTTCGATAAGCCAGCAGTAGTTAAGGTAGCCGAGAACTTCATCAGGGAGTATGAGATGGAGGACCGAATAGAGGTTTTAGGTGGTGATTATAACCATGAACCCATCGGCGATGGATACGATCTGATCTGGGCAAGTGCGGCACTGTACTCTGCCAGAAATAACATAGACTCGCTTATGAAGAAGATTTACGATGTCCTGAATCCAGGTGGCGTATTTGTTGCCTTCCATGAGGGCCTCACCAACGAGAGGACAAAACCCGACATCCACGTGCTCTTCTCATTCTCTATGGCGCTGATGGGCCAGGACGCATGCTTTGATCAGGGCTTCATTGCCGATTCCATGCTTAGCGTGGGATTCAAGTCTGTCCGTAGTCGCACGCTGGATACCTCCATAGGCCCGATGGACCTCGATATCGGTAGAAAAGCTTAAATGCGGGAAGGAACGTTTACATCATGTCCCTTTGTCCGCACTATAGCCCTATAGAGCGTATTTGGCTTCGGCGCTTCGCAAACAGGCGAGACGTTATGTAAAAGGCGCCATAATTTCGTAAGGATTTGATGGGATGAAAGTTACCCTTGCACAACTGGATCCAATTGTAGGAGATATTGAAGGGAATCTGAGGAGGATAGGGGATATCCTATCCCAATTCAATAAAGGTTCTGATCTAATTGTTTTTCCAGAGCTTTTTCTTGTGGGATATCCGCCCAGAGATCTTTTGGAGAAGCCAAGGTTTATTGAAAAAGCTCAAATGGCCGTTCAGGAGCTGATCAACATTTCAACCAAGTATTCACAAACAGGGGTACTCTTAGGTGTCCCTATGCCGACTGGAAAAAATACAGGAAAGGAACTTTACAATTCTGCCTTATTAATTCATCAAGGAAAGATATTAATTGAACAATCCAAATCTCTACTACCTACCTATGATGTCTTCGATGAGACGAGATACTTCGACCCAGCGCCTGAGATTCGGGTAATACCATTCAAGCATCAGCTGCTGGGAATCTCAATCTGTGAAGATGCGTGGAACGAGCCGGAGTTATGGCCGAGGAGATTTTATCCTTTTGACCCCATAGAAGTATTGGCAAAAAAGGGGGCTACAATCTTTATAAACATCTCGGCGTCCCCCTTTTACATGGGAAAAGAAGAAATTCGATACCGTCTCATCCAAAGCCATGCTAAAAGACACGGAATCCCGTTTGCATATGTCAACCAAGTAGGTGGCAACGATGAGCTTATATTCGATGGTAGGAGCATATGTATTGACCGAGAGGGGGAACCTATTGAAATTTTCCCATCGTTTAAGGAACATGTGAAAACTGTTGACATGAGTGCCTTAGGAAAACCAGGCCTCTATGTTCCACAGGATAAAATTGAATCCATTTACGAGGCGCTAATTTTGGGCATTGGCGATTACATGAGAAAGTGTGGTTTTTCTAAAGCTGTCATTGGTCTATCGGGTGGGATCGATTCCGCGGTCACCTGTTGCTTAGCCAAGGAGGCTATAGGTAGCGAAAATGTTTTGGGCGTATCTATGCCCTCTCCTTACTCTTCGAAAGAAAGTACAGAATATGCAAGGAGACTTGCAGAAAACCTTGGTATTCAATTTAAGGTGATAACAATTTCTCCAACATATTACTCCTATATTCAATCTTTAAGAGAGCATTTGCAAGTGGGAGAGGATGTAGATATTACCCTGCAGAACATCCAGGCGAGAATACGGGGCAATATTCTAATGGCACTTTCTAACAAGTTTGGTTATCTGGTGCTTTCTACTGGAAATAAGAGCGAACTTGCGGTCGGCTATTGTACCTTGTATGGAGATATGACTGGAGGTCTTGCCGTTATTTCTGATGTGCCAAAAACAATGATTTATGAATTGGTTCGCTACATTAATAGGAAATCAGAGGTAATCCCAAAAGAGATCATTGAAAGATCACCATCAGCAGAGCTAAAGCCCAACCAACTGGACCAAGACACCCTCCCTCCTTATAACATTCTTGATCGGATACTTTACTATTACATAGAAGAGGGTTACTCCATGAAGGAGATCCTTGAGCTAAATTTTGACCCTGAAATGGTAAAATGGGTAATCCGAAGCGTTAACAGAAATGAGTACAAAAGGAGACAATCACCCCCTGGGCTGAAGGTAACCACGAAGGCTTTCGGGGTAGGAAGAAGGATGCCTATTGCGGCAAGATACGATAGTTAGGATGGCTCACTTTGTCACTCCAGCTGCTTCACACTTTGCAAAGCCCGGCAAAGTTCGATAGTGAAGTTGGGTAAAAGGGGCAAGAGAACAGTAGCCAGAGAAAAAGGGAGGAGTTATGCGCTGGTTTGAACTTTTAGGATGGGGGTTTGAGCTTATCATAGCTCTGGGTTCCGTCCTCTTTATCGCTGCCAGCCTCAAAGAGCGGGCACTCAGGGCTGGTTTATTGGGCTTGGCTGTTCTGGGGGCTGTAAACGGAGTTTTTATTTTTTTATTGCTCTACTTGGAGGAGGGGAGAGCAGGGGGTATTATAATCTTGGATGCGATTTTAATCCTGTTAGCCATCTCCTTGCTCATGCCAATAGGGAAGAAGCTCCCCTTACAGGTGGTGGCAAAAATAACCCGGATCGATGAGCGTGACATCCCCTTTTCTCGCATCAGGTATGAGGTAGGGAGTCCCATTTATGAGCAGTATTATACCCTTCATCCCGAGGTGAAGGGAATCTACGACAGAATACGCCAGCTCCCCGGTCTGGCTGCTCCGGGGACCCCGACCCACTCTCCTCTCGGCGCACCTTTGTCTCACGCCCAGTTTGATTTCCTGGAAGAGCTTGCCAATCTGGTGAATGCTCCCTCTCAGATACAACAAGTTGAGACTGACCCTCTGAGAATGTCGGCAGCGCTAAAGGAAACCATAAAATACATGGGGGCTAAGCTGATAGGTGTCGCAGAGCTTAATCAGGATTATGTTTATACCCACATCGGTCGCCGCCCGGGGAAATATGGTCAAAAGGTCGAGTTGACCCATAAATATGCTATAATCTTCGCTGTGGAAATGGATTATAAAATGATAAGGGTGGCTCCCGCTCTGCCTGTAATTATCGAGACCGGCAGGCAATATATAGAGGCTGCCAGGATCGCCCTGGTCATAGCCTGTTACATCCGGCGATTGGGTTACCCGGCGAGGGCTCATATTGACGCCAATTACCAGGCCATGCTTCCTCCGGTGGCGGTGGATGCCGGATTGGGGGAAATTGGCAGAAACAACATCTTAATAACCAGGCCCTACGGTGCCCGGGTGAGATTGGGAATGGTAACCACCGACCTGCCCTTGCTGCCCGACAAGCCTATTCTGTTCGGAGTGCAGGATTTCTGCCACAGGTGTCGCAAATGCGCAGATAATTGTCCCTCAAAGGCGATATCTACGAATAAGAAGAAGATTATCCGGGGGATTGAGAAGTGGGAATTTGACCCCGAAAAATGCTTTGCCTACTGGAACTCGGTAGGGACCGATTGTGCCCTCTGCATCAATACCTGCCCCTTCAGCAAACCCGACAATCTGCTTCACCGGGCGATAAGATATGCCGTAGACAGGTCGGCAGTCGCCCGCCAGCTATCGTTGTGGATGGACGACCTCTTCTATGGGCGGACACCCCGCAGCGAAGCCTATCCAAAATTTATAAACCTTTTAAGAAAGGAGGATTACGATGAGGGGTTATAAAATTACCTTTACCATCCTTATAGCTCTAATTGCATCCTTGTTCTCGGCAGGCATAGTTTCCGCTCAGAAGATACCCTCTCCGGAGGAGTTCTTCGGCTTTAAGATGGGGACCGATTACAAGCTGGCGAGATGGGATAAGATTGTGGAGTATTTCAACCTGCTGGGCAAGAACTCTCCCAAAATCACGGTGCAGGAGTTAGGGAAGTCGACCGAGGGCAATCCCTTCCTGCTGGCCATCATCTCCTCCGCCGAAAACATGAAGAACCTCGACAAATACAAATCCATCTGCCGCAAGTTAGCCGACCCCCGCGGTCTGTCCCCCAGGGAGGTGGACCAGTTGGTTCGCGAGGGTAAGACCGTAGTAGCCATGACCATGAGCCTCCATGCTAACGAGGTAGGTGGCACCCAGCTCTCTTCCGAGTTAGCCTACGAGCTGATAACCTCGCCCTCTCCCGAGGTCAAAACCATTCTTGACAATGTTATCTTCCTCCTTTTTCCAAGCTTTAATCCCGACGGGCAGATTATGGTGGTCGACTGGTATAACAAGCACCTGGGAACCGAATACGAAGGCTCATACCTCCCCTGGCTCTACCATAAGTATACCGGGCACGACAACAATCGCGATGCCTATATGCTGACCCAGGCGGAATCACGCCACGTCTCCCGGGTCATGTATCAGGAGTGGTTCCCCCACTTTTTTGTTGACAATCACCACATGGGGAGCTCCGGTGCCCGCTACTACATCCCACCCTACCACGACCCGCTGCATCCTAATGTTGACCCCCTGCTATGGCGGGAGCATATGCTGGTGGGCTCGCATATGGCGTTAAGGCTCGAGGAGGAAGGGAAGAAGGGCATTGAGACCGGCGCCCCCTACACCGCCTGGTGGATGGCTTCCTTCCATATGATAACCAACTACCATAACATCACCGGTATGCTCACCGAGTCTGCCAGTGCTCAAATAGCTTCCCCCATATATATCCACCCCGACCAGCTCCGGCCGGGGAGCCGCGGCAGACCAGAATATAAGCCTCAGCTCAGCTTTCCCAGCCCCTGGGAGGGGGGATGGTGGCGCCTGCGTGATATCGTGGAGCAGCAGAAGATTTCCTCTATGGCTCTGTTGGATGTGGCTGCCCGCTTCCGCGATATGTTCCTGAGGAACGCTTACCACAAGGCGATGCGCAATGTCAATCGGGGAAAAAGCGAGCCGCCCTATGCCTACATCATACCAGCCAATCAGCCAGACCCACTAACGGCGGTCAAGCTTGTT
>JAOUOQ010000048.1 GCA_029880275.1 Candidatus Aminicenantota bacterium
AACGAGACCACCCACCGGGTTTATCTCCTTAATCGGCTTCCCCAGTATACCAGTGTTGTTGATGCCCGGGTGGTAGTGGTGGATGGGGTGAATAAAAAGGTATTGGCTACTATATCCACTGGTGGTGAAGGAGGAAGGGGCGGAGTTCAGGGATGTGCTAAACTTTTAGCGGTAAATGAAGCCACCAATACCATCTATGTGACCGATTATCTTGAGGACCGTCTTATGGTCATCGATGGCGTAACTCATGCGGTGAGCGAAATCCCGGTGGGACCCTCTCCAGTTCAGGTTGCGGTAAATGAGAAGACCAATAAGATTTTCGTGTTAGATGAGGAGGAGGATGTTCTCTATTTCATTGACGGCACCAGCCAGACCATACTCGCCAGGCTCAACCTCCCCTACCGAGGGGTAGGTTACTCTCGTATGATGGTCAATGAGAGGCTCAATCGGGTTTACCTGATTCAGAGAGGCAATCAAGTCCTGATTTCCATCAATGCTCTCAATTACTCCATCTATCGCATAATAACCTTGAGCGCTGGACCCAGTGGTGTGATGGCGGTAAACGAGACCAGTGGAAAAATCTACCTTCCCCTGGGGGATGCAACCATAGATGTGGTCAGAGATAGGAAGAGCGAAGTCACTAATATAGCCACCAGCATAACAGACTCCGAGGTGATAGGGATTGCCATTGATGAGGGGAGGAACCTGGTCTACGCCACGCAGTATGCCTGGCCGCCCATGCAAGGTAAGGTAGTGGTCATTGATGGGGAGACCAATACCGAGCTGAAAACCATTGATGTCGGCGATTGGCCCCGCTACATAGCCATCAATGAGGATACTAACATGCTCTTTGTCGATAATGAGGATGACCTCACCATATCCATTATCAACCGAGGTCTGGGCGATGCGGTGACCACCTCTAATAAGCTGGGGATAGTATTATGGGATGTAGACATCAATCTCAACCCCTCAAGCCCCAATTACCGCCGGGTCTACATTGATGCCTACGACACTGATAGCATCCTCATCTACAACGACAGCACAGGAGAGGTATGTCCCAGCACCATCCCGGTGGGATATGGTCCATGGCGGGTGAAGGTGAATGACAACCTGGATAAGCTGTATGTCCCCTGTGTGGCAAACACTATCTGGGTAGTGACCGACGACCTTACCTGTGGTTCATCTCCGGTTCGCGCTAAGCCCCCCGAGGTGACCGTTATCTCCGACCCCGGGTTCATCTTCTCACCTAAATCCCCCGAGTTCAAGAAGTTTGTGGACAGCCTGCCCTCCAGTCCTTTTAAGGAGCTTGTCAGTCGCCTGCGGGAAAACACCCTGGCTCCTCCGTCCGAAAGGGGAATGGATAGCTCCGGAGCAGGGACCATAATTTCATACCCTGATCTTTGGTTCAACGGACAGATAGAGATTAACAAAACTACCGATAAGGTGTATGTGTTAGGCACTCGTGGAGTTATGGTTATCTACGATGACGATACCTACTCCATCACGGACACTTATCCCTTCTGCCCCTGGAGATTGGATATTGATGAGACAAGAGACCGCATCTACCTATCCGGCTACGATGCCTTTACTGGAAACGGTCTGGTGGCGGTTATGGACGGAAGCACCGATACTTTTATCACCCAAAATATACAAGTCCCCGAGGCGGATGAAATAGAGGTTAATGAAGTAAATAATATGGCGTACGAATGTGGATTGAATACAAGCCCCATACTCAGCATAATAGATGGAGTTAGCTTCGGGGTGGAGGAGCTCAATCTGGGGTGGGATGCCTATTGCTATGCATTTACGGTGAACGAAGCCAGCAACAGGATATACCTGAGCAATTGGTATCGTCCCTATCCAGATAAGATAGGGCCCAAGCAGTTTATTATCGTAGATGGGAGCAGCAAGACCATAATTCCCAATAGCCTCCAGCACGGAGCCAGGTGGATGAAAGCCAGCGATTCCCAGAGATTGATTTATGGCACCTCATGTGATAACAGGTTCTTTATCATTAACGATGCCGTTGATGAAAGCAACATCAGCTTATCCTCGGTGCCTGTAGGGAACATTCCCGAGGAATTTGTCGTAAACGAGGCTACCAACACCGCCTTTGTGCTGAACTACGGCTCGGGCACCATGTCCATTGTGGATACTCTGGCTAAGGGTGATATTACCGTGGGGCAGGGACCGGATTCCGGCTCCTGGGTGAGGAATTTCAACTCCGACGGCACTTTGAATGGCGCTTTTAAAGCCTTTGGTGCCGACAATGTAACCGGAGAGCTCAGCATCGCCAGAGGGGATGTGGACGGAGATGGGGTGTCGGAGGTTGTAGTCGGGCAGCGGGGCTCCAATTCCTGGGTCAAGGTCTTTGAAACCGATGGGACACCCATCTGGAGCTTCAAAGCCTTCGGAGCCACTAATCCCTCTGGAAAGGTGAATGTGGGAGTGGGTGATGTGGATCAGGATGGGGTATATGAGATCATCTGTGGTCATGGTCCAGGAGGAAAATCCTGGATTAAGGTATTTGAATTCGGAGATTCTACTGGTATATGGTCGTTTAAATCCTTCGGTGCCTCCAATACCAACGGTGAGGTGCGGGTAGATGGAGGGCAGACATCCATTAGCAGTGTGGGGCAGGTTATCGTAGGGACAGGGCACGGCGGCACTTCGTATGTGAAGATATTCGATTTCAATTCCCTATCCCTTGTCTCCGGCTTTAAGGCTTTTGGTCCGGCTAATGCCAGCGGAGGGGTGGATGTGGCATCGTGCGATGTGGATGGAGATCTGCTTGATGAAGTGATTGTGGGCCAGGGTGGACCCGGAGCCGGAGAGCTGGCAGCTCAGTCTTACTTCAAAGTCTTTGAGGCTGATGGAAGTATGCTGTGGAGTTGCAAAGCCTTTGGTTCGGAAAATGCCGATGGGCACATTACCGTCTCCGGTGATTATTTGGGCTACATCATAGTGGGCGAGGGTCCCAGCAGCACCTCTGAGTCCTGGGTAAAGGTCTATCGGTTCCTGGAGTCCACTCCGGTGGTCAGCTTCAAGGCTTTCACCACTGGCAATAATCAGGGTGGGGTGGATGTAGCGGGAGAGAGGTAGGCTTCTGGCAAAGATAATCTGAGCGCAGGAGAATTCAACCCGCTGGCTATGAAGGGAATTTTTACCCCTTTTGAGCAGGAAAGGGGAGATTTTTTGGCAAAATAGCTCTCAGATGTAGTAAAATGTGTAGATAAAACTGAACAATTTCTGGGTGATTAGCTCAATGTTGGTGTTAATTATGGCCGGCGGCGAGGGGACCAGATTCTGGCCTTGCAGTCGTGCCGATTGTCCCAAGCAATTTCTCAATATAACTGGCTCCCGCACCCTCCTTCAGGAGACCGCACACAGGGTTTTGTCTCTGGTGGGGTATGAGGGGATATTTCTGGTAACCGGGCGCCGCTATAATGAGAAGGTCAGGGAGCAACTGCCGGAGCTTGACCCCTCTCACATCATCCTCGAGCCGGAGATGAAGAACACCGCCCCCTGCATCGGGCTGGCAGCGGTTTACCTGCGGCAGATGGCCCACGATGAGACTATGGCCGTGCTCCCTGCCGACCACATCATAACCGACCAGAAGGAGTTTCTCCGTGCCCTATCGGCAGCCGACCTCATGGCTCGGAAGCACAGCTCGCTGATAACCTTCGGCATCGTCCCCACCTATCCCGCTACCGGCTACGGCTATATTCATCGTGGTCAGAAAAAGGAGGCAGTAGAGGGGATAGAGGTCTTTGAAGTGGAGGAGTTTGTGGAGAAGCCATCCCAGGAGGTAGCCGAGGACTACCTCAGAAGCGGCAATTACCTGTGGAACAGCGGGATGTTCGTCTGGAAGATAAGCACCATCATGGAGATGTTTGAGCACTATATGCCAGAGCTCTATCGGGGACTGGAGGAGCTCTCCCCCCTACTGTCCAGCCCGGCGGCAGAGGATAAGATAGCTCAGCTTTATTCCGAGGTACCCCCCATCTCCATAGACTACGCAGTTATGGAAAAGGCGCCGCAGGTTCTGTGCGTTAAGGGGAGCTTCGGCTGGGATGACCTGGGGAGCTGGAAGTCTCTGGGGGAACTGCTGCGAGGGGATGAGGCGGGCAACCGCGCTCAGGGAGAATTCATCCATCGAGATTGCCGGGGTAATATAATTTACAGCCCCCACAAGCCGGTAGCAGCTATCGGAGTTGACAATCTGGTGGTGGTGGAGACCGACGATGTGCTCCTTATCTGCCATAAGGAGCGTGCTCAGGAGGTGAAGGAGCTCATCCAGAAATTGCGAGAGGAAGGGAAAAAAGGGCTTTTGTGAAAAAGGAGCGAGACAGAAAAAATCCTCAGCTATGGATGAGGGGAGGATAGAGAGATGAAGTTAAAGGAATACAACTGGAAGGAGAACCCCCTGACTGCCATTGCGGTAGTGGTGGCTGCCGTTTGGGGTATCTCCATAATTTTCAAGATGATACTTCTCGGTTTTCAGGGACCCGATGCCTACTGGATGGTGGCTGCTGCTGCCTTCATTGGGATAGGTCTCTTGCAGCTCAGCGGGATTCTGAACAAATTTCTTGCCGGAACTTCCTATATCGGACTGGTCTTTTTTGGTATGCTTATCTCTATCTCAATCAGCGGCACACTGTTTTTCAGCTACCTGCTGGAAATTGTCTTCTTCATTATCATGCTCTTCCTGTTCGCCATCCTTTATCTGAAAGGGATAGAGAAGGCGCCTACCATGCTGAAGACATTTTGCGGGATATATCTGTTTCTGATGATACTCCCTGTTTCAGCAGGGAGAATACCCTTGCAGTGGTTATTTTACTGGAACTTCAGGCGCTACTCTCCGGAGGTCTTTCTCTACTGGATACCGCTGCTGATAAGCCTGTGGGTGGTGATAGGCTCGGTGTTAAAAAATCTGGGGAAGTTGCCTGAGAAAATACAGGAGAGGAAAACCTATCAGATTGCCTTTATCTGTGGCATGGTCTATCTGGTCTACCACTTCTTCCGTGAGATTATCTATCGCTGGGGCCTTTACGGCGGATTGAGGGGGTTTTTGGGCTCCTTCTTCTCCCTCGTCTTCCTCTACTCCATATGTCTGGCGGTATGTATCGGTATGCTGGTGCTCATTGAAGCGAGGAAGGGGAAGGTCGAGCTGGCGGTAAAGAAAGGCTGATTATTTCTTCTCCTCCCGAGCTTTCTTAGCCTTTTCAATAATCTTCTCTGCCAGGTGAGGGGGGACCTCATCGTAATGAGTGAACTCCATCTGGTAGGAACCCCTCCCACCGGTCAAGGAGTTGAGGTCAGAGTCGTAGGTGAGCATCTCAGCCATGGGAACCTGAGCTCTGATGACTTGCATATCGCCCCGGGGGTCCACCCCTTGCACTTTACCCCGCCGGGTATTTAAATCTCCTATCAGGTCTCCCATATGCTCCTTGGGAGCAATGATTTCGACATTCATGATCGGCTCCAGGAGAACTGGTTTAGCTTGTTCCATGGCTCTCTTGAAGGCTAACGAGCCCGCTATTTTAAAAGCCAGCTCCGAGGAGTCAACCGTATGAAAGGAGCCGTAGTATAATATAACCCGGAAGTCTACCACCGGATAGCCAGCCATTACCCCCGATTGCCGTGCCTCCAGTATCCCTTTCTCCACTGCCGGGATGAAGTTTCTGGGGATGGCCCCACCCACGATTTTGTCCACAAACTCAAATTCTGCTCCTCTTCCAAGGGGCTGTATCTCTACCCAGCAATCGCCATACTGACCTCTTCCTCCGGTTTGCTTCTTGTACTTCCCCTGGGCTTTGGCGGTGGTGGTCACTGTCTCCAGATAAGGAACTTTTGGCTGTTTAAGAATGACCTCCACCCCGTATCTGCGCTTCATCCTGCTCATGGTCACCTCTACATGAAGCTGTCCAGTGCCCGAGACCAATAGCTCCTTGGTCTGGGGGTCCCTGTCCATCTTAAGGGTGGGGTCTTCCTCTGTTAACTTCGCCAGGGCTGAGCTCATCTTATCCTCATCGGCGCGGGATTTCGGCTCCACGGCAAAGGAGATGCTGGGCACCGCGAATTTCAGTGGTGGATAGATGATAGGTGCTGACCTGTCGGTGAGGGTGTTGTTAGTGGTGGTTTCCTTCAGCTTGGTTACCGAAGCCAGCTCACCGGCGCAGACCTCGGTCACTGGCGTGGGCGTCTTCCCCTGAAGGAGGGAGATGGAGCCGATGCGCTCGTTTGTCCCTTTGGAGGCGTTGAAGACGGTGGAATCCGATTTTACACAACCCGAATAAACCCGGAAGAGGGATATTTTCCCCGCATAAGGGTCGGCTATGGTTTTGAAGACAAAAGCCGAGCAGGGCTCCTTCACCGAAGGTTGGCGAGTAATTTCGGAGTTGTCGCTGGGGTTTTTCCCCTTGACCTCTCCCCTTTCAGCCGGCGAGGGGAGATAGCCGACCACTGCTTCCAGCAGGGGTATAGTCCCAATGTTCTGGGTGCTTGAACAGCAGAGCACAGGAAATATCTTTCTTGCCAGAACCCCTGCCCGCAGACCCTGGATACATTCCTCGTCGGACAAGCTTCCTACCTCAAAGAATTTCTCCAACAGCTCGTCATTCATCTCTGCCACCATCTCCACCAGATATTCCCGATTTTTCTTCGCCTCTTTTTGGTACTCTGCGGGAATCTCCTCTTCCACTAATTTACCCTTGGTGTCCCCTTTGGAGCGGTAAGCTTTGAGCTTGATGAGGTCTATAACCCCCTGGAAATCCTTCTCTTCGCCGAGAGGCATCTGCAGGGGTACTGCCTGACGACCGAATCGGTTGTTGATAGAATTCATCGTGCGAGAAAAGCTTACCCGGTCGCGGTCCATCTTGTTGACAACCAGGAGGCGGGGAATATCGAACTCATTGCAGAACTGCCATACTTTTTCTGTCTGCACCTCCACGCCCGAAACTCCACAGACCACCACCACGCCGCTGTCTACCACCCGCAGTGAGGCTTTGGCATCAAAGATAAACACCCCATAACCAGGGGTGTCTATGATGTTCAGCTTGTGATTACGCCATTCGCAGTAGCAGAGAGAAGAGTCGATGGTGATCTTCCGCTCTATCTCCTCTTCATCGTAGTCGGTGATCGTGTTTCCTTCCTCCACTTTTCCCAGGCGGTTTACCATTCCGGTAGAGAAGAGGATGGCCGAGACCAGGGAGGTCTTTCCGACATCGCCATGCCCTACAACCGCTATGTTTCTAATGTACTGAGTTTCGTAATTTTTCGCCATTCTGAACCTTTCCTCCCATATAAAATTTGCTCATTATAATACCATAGATAGCCTTTCTTCACAATAGAAAATTACTGACCCTTACCCTGGAAAGGAGAGTTAAAGGTTATTTTCTCAAGACTTCTAACAAGTGTGCCATATCCTCAGGAAGAGGAGCAAAATATTCTACAGTCTGATGGGTGACGGGATGAGCAAAGCTGAGCCTGGAGGCATGGAGAGCAGGACGCTTGAATCTTTTTACCGCCTCTCTTTTCTCCTGGTGCTGAATACCCCGCCACTGAGAACCTCCGTACAGGCTGTCTCCCACAATAAGGTGGTGGATGTGGGCGAGATGGACTCTGATCTGATGGGTTCTTCCCGTGAGGGGACGGACTTCCAGCAGGGTGAAGCCGGGCAGCCTTTCAACTACTTTCACTTCGGTAATCGCCTCCCTGCCGTGCCTGGTGCGGGGGGAGATTTTTTTTCGGTTCACTGTATCCCTCCCGATAGGGATATCGAT
This sequence comes from Candidatus Aminicenantota bacterium, assembly GCA_029880275.1. Taxonomy (GTDB): domain Bacteria; phylum Acidobacteriota; class B3-B38; order Guanabaribacteriales; family B3-B38; genus Guanabaribacterium. Next base: position 7,785 of record JAOUOQ010000048.1, read on the forward strand.
TAGCCGCTGGTTCTCTCTCATACTTCCCCACACCAGAGCTAAATAGAGCTTTTTTACCTGGTGCTCCTGAAACTGCTGCGATAGGTAGCGATGGCTGAGGTCGTTTTTAGCCACTGCTATTAGCCCCGAGGTTCCCTTATCGAGGCGATGGACAATGCCGGGACGGGGAGTTCCCCCTATGGTGGAGAGATTCTGGCAGTGGTAGAGAAGGGCGTTTACCAGGGTGCCGTGGTAGTTGCCCACTGCCGGGTGAACCACCATTCCGGGGGGCTTGTTCACCACCAGCAGGTGCTCATCCTCATAGATAATATTCAGGGGGATAGGCTCAGGGGAAACGGTCTGGTCATACAATGGTGGGAAATGGGCGATTACCTTTTGCCCCGCCTTCAGGCGGTAGCTGCTTTTCTTGACCTCACCATCTACCTTCACCTCCCCCATTTTTATTATTCTCTGAATATAAGAGCGGCTAAGATGAGGATGATTACTGGATAGGTAGAGGTCGAGGCGGGTATTCTGGTCCGCCTCGGTCACCACTAAGATCTTCTCTTCACTTTCCTTGGTCATATTTTTGCTAAATTAGTCAAGTGTCAATAATATTAATTATAGCACACACGCCATTTTCTGCCCATAGTTAGGTAGTTTTTAATCAAAATTGACATTGACAAAGAATAAATCCTATCAGATAATATACAATTATTATAAACATTATGGTCATTTATTAACTTCGCATGTTAAGGCGAAAGGGGAAGAGATATGGAGCAGTTAATTGAGTGGACTACCAAAATCAATGCCCAAGCCTGGGGGCCCTGGATGATAGCCCTCCTTCTGGGCACCGGCATCTGGCTTACCATAAGGACAAGATTTTTTCAGATCAGGAAGTTCCTATTTGCTTTAGGTCTGGTGAGAAAAGGGGCACTGCGCCGGGACCAATCGGAGAAGGATGTGGGGGACATATCCCCCTTTCAGGCGTTGACCACCGCCCTGGCCGCCACCGTCGGAAATGGCAACATTGCCGGGGTAGCCACGGCTATTTACTGGGGAGGACCAGGAGCCCCGCTGTGGATGTGGATTTCTGCCCTTTTCGGTATGAGTACCAAATATGCCGAGGGGCTGTTGAGTGTCCGCTACCGAAGGGTAGCCGAGGATGGGACCATGGCGGGTGGTCCTATGTATTATATGGAGGATGGGCTCTCAAACAAAAAGTTAGGAAGGACTCTGGGGCTGATCTTCGGCATTGGTGGCAGCTTTGCCGCCCTTTTCGGTACCGGCAATATGATGCAGTCTAACTCCCTCGCTTTAGCCCTCAATAGTCAGTTCCATATCCCTTTCTGGTTTACAGGTGTTGCTATCACCGCGCTGGTAGCATTAGTAATTATCGGGGGGATTAAGCGCATCGGAGCGGTCGCTGAGCGGCTGGTTCCCACTATGGTCGTTCTTTATATTGTGGGAGCTTTGTTTGTTATCTTTTACAATTATAATCTTATTCCTCAGGCTGTTGTTCTGGTGTTCAAAAGCGCCTTCAGCGGTCAGGCAGCCATCGGGGGATTCATAGGGGCTGGGGTCCGGGAAGCTGTCCGTCGTGGTGTGAGCAAGGGACTCCTCTCTAATGAAGCAGGATTGGGCAGCGCTGCCATAGCTCATGGGGCAGCTCGAGCCAGAGACCCTATACGCCAGGGTTCTATCGCCATGATGGGAACCTTTATCGATACCATTCTTGTCTGCTCCATGACCGCGTTGGTTATAATTGTAAGTGGTCAATGGAACAGCGGGCTGGACAGCACCGCATTGACCGTATCCGCCTTCAATACCGCCATCCCATTTGGGGGGGGGATTGTGGCTCTGGGCTCCCTCCTGTTTGGCTTCACAACGCTTATCGGCTGGTATTATTACGGAGAGCAGTGCCTGGAGTATCTGTTTGGTTTGAAAATTACTAAAGGCTATCGTATAGTTTATGTGACTCTTACCTTCATCGGCTCCATACTGCAGGCAGAAAACCTGATAATTGTATGGAATATCGGAGAGACCTCTCTTGTCTTTATGGCGATACCTAACCTGATAGGTATCCTTCTGCTCAGTGGTGTGGTAGCCAAAATGACCGAGGGGTATTTCAAAAAAGGTAAGGATAAGGCAGTTACATAAATCTTCAAAATTGCCGCCCGCAGGCTCAGGATAGGGGATGCTTTCTCCTGAGGTAGAGGAGCATAATTACAGAAAGAGGAATGACGAGAAGGGCAATAAACTGAGAGGTGGACAGTAGCCCCTGAAAGAGAGAGCCGCGGTAATCCCCCCTGAAAAATTCTATAATAAACCTCGTTATTGAGTATAATAAAATATAAGACCAGAAGAGCTCACCCTCAAAGCTCTTTTTCCGCCGGAGAAGAATGAGCAAGGCAAACAAGACGAATCCAGCCAGGGAATGGTAGAGTT
>JAOUOQ010000278.1 GCA_029880275.1 Candidatus Aminicenantota bacterium
GGGAAGGTAGCTCACCTCAGCGATAACCTAAACGAAAATACTCCCAGATAAACGGAGGAAGAGAGATTTTAAGTCACAATAAAGGCAAAACACCACCAAAGGTTACCCCAGCAGAGGGGCATCACCATTCTCAGTCACCAGGGCAACGACTTGATTCCTCCGCTCATCTGAAATATATCAATGAGAATGTGGAGATCGACTCTGATTACCCTTTTGCCTCCCATAAGCCGCTGATAGGAAAACTGCTGGTCAGGGTGAAGAAGCTCTTATTCAAATGGTTTGTGCAGGGCACCGTGGCGCCCATCTTCGCCCGCCAGCGGGAGTTCAACGCCCACCTGGTGCGCTTCTGCAATGAGCTGTGCCAATTCAACGACCGGATGAACGAAAAAATAATGCTCATCGAAGAAGAGGTGAAAAGCCAGGGAGCGCTTATGAAGCAGCTGACGAATGTAGCCGACCGCCTTGAGAGCAGTATCTCGCTGTGGGAACCCAATCAAATCGCCCTTCAGAAAGAACTCGAGCGATTCACCGGCTTTCAAACCCTGATATTAAAGAGATTGGAAGAGCTGCGGCAGGAGTTGAGCCTCCAGAAGGGGGAGCTTTCCCTGCTGAGCTCAAGTATGCAGAGAGAGACGAGTGAGATAACTGCCGAGAAAAAAAGTCCACCAATACAGCCCGACTTCATCAAAGAGGATGATTACCTGAAATTTGAGAAGACATTTCGGGGCCCTTCGGAGGTCATTAAAGAAAGACAGTCTGTATATGTTCAATATTTTAAAGGAAAAAAGCGGGTCCTGGACCTGGGGTGCGGCAGGGGTGAGTTTCTTTCCCTCCTTAAGGAGAACAACATCGGTGGATACGGTGTAGATTACAACGGGCTGATGGTCGCTCACTGTCAAAGACAGCGATTAGAAGTGGTTCAAGGCGACGCCTTGCAGCACCTTGAGGCTCTCCCCGATAGCTCTCTTGATGGGCTCTTTGCCGCCCAGCTTATTGAGCATCTCCCCCCAGATAGGATACCCAATTTCATCAACTTTTGCTATCGTAAGCTTCAGCCTGCCTCCTATCTGGTAATCGAGACCATAAACCCTAAATCGCTCCACGCCCTGATTAACCACTTTTACCTCGATCTCACCCATACCAGACCCCTCTTACCTATGACCCTTAAATTCCTGCTGGAAGTGGCCGGCTTTGAAACGGTGGAGGTTGCCTATTTCTCCCCATCTCCCCAGGACCTGAAGTTTGAAGAACTGAAAATCCCCTCCTCCATCCCGCCCTGGCAGCAGCAGATGTTGGCTGCCTTAAACCGAAATATGGAACGCCTGAACGAACTCTTCTACACCTATCAGGACTACGCGGTAATAGGGAAAAAAGGCGAAGGGAGCCAAGGGGCTGTTTAAACGCGATAGAGGTGAAGAGGATTTGAACATGAAACAATCGATAAAACCCAAGATCATCGGGATTCTGGGTGGCATGGGTCCTGAGGCCACGGTTGACCTCTATAGCGAAATCATCCGCCAGACACCCATAAAACAAGAGCAGGACCATCTGCCGGTAATCATCTTCAGCAATCCCAAAGTACCAGATAGAACCAAGGCTCTGGTAGCCGGTGGTGAAGACCCTCTCCCCCATTTGATTTACAGCGCCCAAGTGCTGGAGAAAGCCGGAGCCGATTTTATCATTATCCCTTGCAATACCGCTCACCACTACCTTCCTCAAATGCATAAAGAGGTGTCCATCCCCATATTGAATATGATTGCCGAGACAGCCGACTTCATCAAGCAGCACTATCCCCAGGAGAAGCAGGTGGGACTGTTAGCCACCAGCGGCACCATACAGGTCGGCATCTACTCCACAACCTTCAAGGAAAGGGGTCTGGAGGTTGTCCATCCCGAAGAATCATCCCAGCAATCTCTGGTGATGAGAGCCATATATGACATCAAAGCCAAAAAACCTCTCGCCCCGGCTAAGCGGAGGCTTAAACAAGCAGCTTGCGAGCTCATATCCAGAGGATGCTCCTTGATTGTAATGGGATGCACCGAAGTCCCTCTGGGACTGAACCAGAAGGATATGGCAGGCAAAAAGGTCCAGCTAATCGACCCCAAGGTGATAATCTCCCGGGCAGCCATTAACCTTGCCCTGGGAAAATCATCCCTCCCTCCCAAATAGCTCCGCATTTAGGAGACCTCGATTTTTTCTGCATACCTATACTTTTCCCCTTCCTTGCGCAGGCATACTGTTAAATGATGCAGCATCGGAGAACAAAATGTATGAATATTTTCATACAAAATCAAAAAATTACATTTTAAAGGCAACTAAACTGCTTAATAATTCGTCTTAATATATAGAATGTTGTTAAGGGTGGAAACTATGGTCCGCAATGGCTCATCTTTTTCGCGAGGAGTTGATTGATGAAAGGAAAGCTTTTATTAGTTATGCTTTTTTTGTATCCTTTTATTTTATTAGCCCAGGATTCCGACCAGATCGAGCAAAAGGTCGTGCAGGCTATCAGGGCTGATGAACCAATTAAAGTTGACGGCGTCCTGGATGAAAAGGTCTGGCAGGGAACTGGCTACAGCGACTTTGTCCAATATGACCCTATCAATGGAGCTGAACCCACCGAGAAAACAATTGTCTGGGTAGCATATGATGATAGTTCGTTATATGTGGCCGCCCGTCTGCTCGATTCAGAACCAGGAAAAATCGTCAGCCGTT
>JAOUOQ010000279.1 GCA_029880275.1 Candidatus Aminicenantota bacterium
TCACTCCCGATGCCTCCGACCAGTGTTATATATACGAACTCATGGTCTTTGCTCCCCCTCCCACCGTAGGGGCGGTGGCTACCGTGAGGGTGACCGCCAGGGTAAGGAATGCCTCCCGAACGGTGGAGCAGATTTTGATGCCGGGACCGATTTTAGCCTTCACCTCGGGGCTGGCTTCCGGAGCCGGGGCAGGCTGGAACGGAAACTCCCTCTCGGTGCACTGGGGAGAGATTAAGATTCAGGGAACCACAGCTATTATTTCGAATCCCATTCAGGCAAATCCTGCCAGGACGGTTGATGCACTTATAGATGCCGGGGGGTATCTTGGTGCAAATGATGAAGACCGCTGGTTGAGAGTATTTGCTAATGGTTTATACTCTGGACCACCCTATGACGAGGGAACTTATGCTGACATCCCGACTTTACAGGATGAGCAAAATACGAATCCATATGATTTCTCTACAGCACATAACAATCTTTTTCATAATCAGTCCGTTACCATTGATGTCTGGAATTATGCCATAGCCAAAAGGACAGCCCAGAGGTACGGCACCTATTATACCACTGACAACTTGGGCAGACTTTACCTGGATGGGAAGGGCTCGCCTTTGCAATTTAATGCTATCACCAATGGCAGGTCGTGCGGCATCATGTTTGTGGATACCATCGACCAGCTACCTCCAAAGGCTGACGGAAGCAATCTGGCTCCCATAAGCTTCAGCGGGTTGTACCACACATCGGGAATTTTTTACATTGCCGCCAACTTCTCTACCGCCGGTCTGGGATTAGGAGGCACCACTAATGTGTTAGCGCCCCCCATCCTCCAAAGTAGAGGCTCAATCAGCGAAAACACAAACACTCTAACCTTAAGCGGCGGTGAAACTACCAATGCGATGAAAGTGGGGGATATACTATTAATTGGCAAAGGGGCCGGTGGTTGGGATGTTGAGGAATTTAGAATTACTAATGTGGTTGATGCTCAAACCTTAACTGTGGTAGCTTCCACGAGCAGAGTGCAAGTCCCTCCTGGCCCACCTCCTGGCCCATCCCCGGCGTATGCAGACCATGTTAACCAAAATTTTATTATTACCACCACTATCGATGAATCAACCAGAACATTGGTCACAGGACTTCAGTATAATTTCTTCGGGGCTGTCTATTGCGCCGGGCAGGTTAACATGTCAGGTCAGCCTAAAGTTTTTGGCACTGTCACCGCGGAAAGGGGATACGCTGCGGGAGGTAACCCTGAGGTGTGGTACGATTGGAATTTCAGCAAGGGCGACCTCACGCAATATGGCGTCCCCACTGTGGTCAAGGGTGCCTGGAGAGAGATTTATTAAGGAGTAATTGATTTATTATGCACTATTACCCCGATCCCCATTAATAGGCTTCCCCCTCTAATAGAGCCCTCCGGAGGTCAATTCACCGCAGCTCCGGAGGGCTTTTTTTATGCTTTCCCCCTTATAGTGAAGTATATCCGTTCTGCGGGAGGCTATGGAGAAGACAGCTCCGATGAGAGGTGTGAGGCTCGTTAATTGAGGGAATCTTCTTTGCGGTTATCAGCATTGAGAAGGGAGGAAGTTTGCGGAAAGAGATGCAGTGCCCTGCCCACCTGAGGGTCGTTGGTGACGAGCACCTGATAGCCCTTCTCCCGGTCCCATAAGATGGACGCAAGCTCCGATTTGAGCCACAGCTTCATCATGGGCAGTTGCCGCTGGAACTCCTCGGCAGAGTAATCCACCTTTTGCTCGTCCAAAAACTCAATGAACTGGCGTATGACCACTTCGTCTATCTCAAAGCCCTCTAAAAAGCGGTTGAAGTCCTCTTTTAAATACTGAAAAGAAGGGCGCTTAAGAGTGGCAAATGAGAAGAAGAGGTTTTGTATCCGAAAATCGGCAATTATCTGCGGCAGAAGCTGGGAGGGGATTATCTCATCGGGGGCAATGCCCCCTCCGCCAAAGACCTGCCTCCCCCCTGCGGTGTAAAACATCTCCTTATCCGCCGGCTGGGTTTCAGAGGAGGGGAAGAAGCCCTCCTCGTAATACCTGCCGAAGTCCTCGTACTGCCTCTGGATCATCCTCCCGCTGGGGGTGTAATAGCGGGCTGTGGTGAGAAACAGCACCGAGCCATCGCCGAGCTTATGCTGGCTCTGCACCAGCCCCTTCCCGAAGCTGGTCTCCCCTACGACCAGGCCCCGGTCCCAGTCCTGCAGCGCCCCCGCCACTATCTCCGAGGCGCTGGCGCTCCCGTGATTGATGAGCACCACCAGCGGGTATTCTTTCCACGGGGTATTGTCCTGGGAGACGAAAGTCTCCGCCTGACGGGCAACCCGCCCTCGGGTGCTCACTATCTTCTTTCCCGTAGGCAAAAAGGCACTGGTTACCCTGGCTGCCTGAATGAGAAATCCCCCGGTGTTGGACCTCAAATCAAGGAGAATTTTCTTCATGCCGAGTTCCTTCAGCTCCCGCAGCCGCTGATTGAGCTCCTGCGAGGTGGTCTGGGAGAAGCGGGTTATCCTCAGATAGCCGACATCGGGGGAGATGATAAAGGCATAAGGGATGGACTCAATGGGGATGACATCCCTGACAATGGTGAAATGCAGCGGCTGGTCCAGCCCCACCCGGCGAACGGTCACCCTCACCCGGCTCCCCTTGGGACCCCGCAGAGTGAGGAGGACTCGCTCCCGGGAGATTCCTACCACCGAGTGACTTT
>JAOUOQ010000280.1 GCA_029880275.1 Candidatus Aminicenantota bacterium
CCAGCGGGGCAAGCTTCTGCCAGCTAAGGGTGATTCGGGGGAAATCCTCCCAGGCATCGTAAAAGGAGAGGAAACCCTCCTCGGCGGAGTTGGTCACCCCTGCCCGCTGCTTATCGGCATCCCACAAGCTTTTAAGATTTGCCAGGGTATCGATTACCCTGACCTCCACCAAGGGTTCGGGATAGCCTATGGACTGATAGCAGCCCTCCAGAATGCGTATGATATCTTCCCGCACCCCTTCCGGCAGGGAGCCGATGGTGTGGAGCCTGATGGAACTGGAACCCAAGAACTTTCCTTCCCTTGCTGGTTTAAAGGTAAAGATAAAAGACCTCTCCTCTGTGCATTAGAAGTGAATATAAGGCACCTACATCACCAAAATCTTTATGAATACGCCACTACCAGGTCGTATTTTCTCACTGCCTGATGGTACTGAAGAATCACCTCTCTTCCACCTCTCTCTTATGGTTGGGTAAGGATATGAGCGAAGACCTTGGCGTCGCCGAGAAGATTCCCTATAATGCAGTACTCGTTGGGCTGGTGTGCTAACTCGTCGAGTTTAGCCCATACTGCCGTGTTGAAGCCCTCTCGTCTAAAGTAAGCCGCCACCGTTCCACCGCCGATGCCCATCGGTTTGGCTTTTACCTGGTAAACATCGGCAATAGCCCTCTCCAGGGCTTTAACCACCGGAGCATCAGGAGGGGTAGCCGGAGCAGCCTGCTCCCCCTGGGCTATCTCAATGGAAATCTTCACCCCGAACTCCCGCTCCACTTCATTGGCTATCTTTCTGATTCTCTCCAACACCTCCTTCATCTGATACTGGGGCAGTATCCGGCAATCGATGTAAAAGATGTCCTCTCCGGGGATGGTGTTGATGTTGGGGATGTTGGCCTCTTTTTTCGTTGGCTCAAAGGTGCTTATAGGTGGGTCGAAAAGGGGGTCGGAAGTGGGGTAGAGCTGATAGAGCTGATTAAGCTTGACCACCAGGTGTGAGGCAGCTTTGAAGCTGTTGATCCCCTTCTCCGGGGTGCTCCCATGGCACTGCTTTCCCAGGGTGGTTATCTTCAGCCAGAGGATGGTCTTCTCGGCAACCTCGATCATGGTTCCTTCGGGGTTCCCGGCATCGGGAACAATAATCAGATCGTCCTTTTTGAAAATGTCGGAGTTCTCCAGCACATAGATGATGCCGTGCTTGCTGGCGGTCTCCTCGTCGGCGACGAAGACCAGACCTACATCGTAGGCGGGTGTTACTTTCTCATCCTTGAGCGCCTTAACCGCCAGGAGGGAAGCGACCAGCCCCTGCTGGTTATCCTCCACTCCTCTGCCGTAGATTTTGTCACCCTCTATCTTTATCTTATAAGGGTCGGAGTGCCACAACTTCATATCCCCCGGGGGGACTATATCAAGGTGCGACATTATCCACACGGTCCGGTCGTGCTTTTCGCCATGGAACTTCACTATGATATTGGGTCGGCTCCCCTCGGGCACCTGGGGGTCTGGGGAGTTGAACTCCTTATACTCATCAAAGCCGATGGTATCAAGGTAAGACTTAAGATACTTTGCCTTTTTCCACTCCCCCTCTCCTCCATTTAAAGGGCTGAGAGCGGGAATGGCGGTAAGCTCCCTCTGGAGGTCGATCATCTCCTCCCGGTAAGAGTCTATCCGGGATTTGATTCGTTCGAATTGCTGAGCATGAGCCATAATAGTGCCTCCTTTCATATAATTTGGTTTTGCATCAACTCTCTTAAATTAGTATATTTTTCTTTCATAAAAGGTTGGCTTCCTCGACAGATAAATCCGCCATAACCAAGCCTTTTGAAGCTCATTATAACAGGAGGGGAAGGGATATTCAATTAAATTATCATGGCGGACCAATAGTCCTCTCCTCATTGACTCAAATTGCTATTGATTAATAGGAGGGTTTAGGATAAAATTTAAAATGGTGTAAGAGGACAAAAAGGGATTTCAAGAGGGGCTGTTAATTCTTTTAAGAGGGGGATGGTGGCTGGAATCCTTCGACCAAGGAGTCTCACATTTCTTATTCTGCTACTCCTTTTGCTGTGCGGGTTTGTGCTCCTGGCCCAGCAATTCCGAGATGAAGAGACCGCTTACCCATGTTTTTCCCTCCCTCAATCGGTAAAGATAGACGGGAACCTTATAGAGTGGTATGGCCAGCCGGCGATAGAGCTCAGCTCGACGGGAAACCTGGTGGGAAGCAGTTGGGATGGGGCAATTGACCTCTCTGCCAAAGTCTGGCTCGCCTGGGATGAGCGTTTTCTCTATATAGCTTGCGATGTGATGGACGACCATTTCCAACCTCAGGTAAATGACAGCCGCCTGTGGGAGGGAGACTCCCTGTGGTTCAAATACCTCCCTTCCCCATCAGAACAAGAAACTGTGATGAAGGGGTGCAGGGAGCTGAGTTTGATATTTGCCGCCACCAGAGATGGTCCCGCGGTCACGAAGCTCCTCAATTATGGGCGGGGATATTACAAGGCGGAGTGTCAGGGGATACAATTTAAAGTCCTCCCCAAGGAGAGCGGGATGGGGGCTCTCTATGAATGCGCCCTCCCCTGGGGTCAGCTTCTTTATCAACCACCCTACCCACCCCAGGCATTAAAGATAAACCTCTCCGTGCAGGATAGCGACACCGGCAAGGAGCTCAAATCGATGGAATGGGTGCCCAGCCGGGGAATAAATATGTATAACCCC
>JAOUOQ010000281.1 GCA_029880275.1 Candidatus Aminicenantota bacterium
GTCTGGTGGCGAAAAGCTCGCAGGGGGAGGGATATTACGACTTCTTTCGGGGTCGGCTGATATTCCCCATCTGCAACTCAGCGGGGAGGGTCATCGGCTTTGGCGGTCGGACAATAGGGGAGGAGGAGCCTAAGTACCTCAACTCTCCCGAGACCATGTTGTTTAACAAGAGCTGGTCACTTTTCGGCATCAACCTCTCCCATCAGGAAATAAGGAGAGAGAACCGCGCCCTGCTGGTGGAGGGCTACTTTGACCTGATGACCCTCTATCAGGCAGGCTTTACCAACGCGGTGGCACCCCTGGGGACCAGCTTCACCGAGGGACAGGCAAAAATGCTCTCCCGATATACCAAAAATGTGGTCATCAGCTTTGACCCCGACGAAGGGGGCAGAAGGGCTACCCATCGGGCAATAACCACCCTCCTCAGTCAGGGCTTCACGGTGGAGGTCAAACGTCTCCCCGAAGGGCTGGACCCCGACGCCTTTGTCCAAAAGCATGGTCCGCAGGGCTTTAAGGAGGAACTTGACAAAGCGCTGCCAGCCATCGATTATCTCATGGAGGAGACCAAAGAGATGCTTGACCTCTCCCATCCCCAGGGCAAGGTCGCTGCCCTTAACTTCGTCATCCCCTTTCTGGCTTGCATTGGAAACCAGATGGAGAGGGTCAGCTATGTCGGCTATCTGGCAGAGAGGTTTCAGGTGGAAGACCGGGCAATCCTGGAGGAACTCCGTCGGGCAGTCCGGGGCAGGAAATCATCCCTGGGAGAGGAGCTCACCTCCATGAAAGCCAGTCTGAAGGAAGCCGAGGCGAGGCTCCTGCAGATACTCATCTGTCAGCCCGAGGTGAGAGAAGAGCTGCTTCCTCTCATCGACCCTCACGGCTTCTCTCAGCCGATAGGGGAACGGCTTCTGGCTATTATCAGGGAGCTGCATCAGGAGGGAAAGGGGGTAACCTTCGACCAGATATTCGACCGGTTGGAAGAGGGGGATAAAAGCAGATTTACTCAGATAGCCCTGGGCGACAACTTTAGCTGGACTAAAGGGTTTGCTCTGGAATGCCTTAATACAATGAAGCGGGATTATCTGGATAAAGAAATCAGAAAAGTTCAGCAGGAGATAGAACACGCCGAGACAGATAAAGCTCCTGAGTTAGACAAGCTGCTTCGGGCAAAATTGAGGTTGCTTCAACAGAGAGATGCACTATAAATTATATTATAGGGGTTGTTTATTTTGTAGATGGTCTGAATTTCAAAAAACAACCAAGGGATGCGTCATTGTAAATGAAACCTATAAATTCTATCACAGCCTCAAGGAGCAGGAACTTTGAAAAGCGTTAACCAATCTGAAGTCATTGGGAAAATTATATCCTTTTGTAAAAAGAAGGGTTATCTCCTTTACGATGAGATAAATGAGCTTATCCCTGAAGAGTTGACTTCCCCCGATGAGATTGATGACCTCCTTATGCAGCTTTACGAGGAGGAGATTGAGGTTTTCCCTACTGAGGAGGAGTTCCGCCGCCAGAAAAAAGGTAAAGCTAAACCAGCGAAAGAGCTCGAGAAGAGCAAGGCCGCTCACAAGATTTCTGCCCTGGAAAAGACCAACGACCCGGTCAGGCTGTACCTCAGGGAGATGGGTTCGGTACCGCTGCTTGACCGCCAGGGAGAGGTAGAGATAGCCAAGCGCATGGAGAGAGGTAAGTGGAATGTCATTAAAGCAATTTTCCGCACTCGGAAGGTTATTAAGGAGGTTATCGCTCTTGGTGAATTGCTGGAGAGGGAGGAAATAGACATCAGGAATATAGTGAAGCTCTCCGAGGATGAGATGGTGAAAGAGGTACTGGAGGAGAAAAAAGCTGAGATATGCAGCCTGGTCAATAAGCTGAAGAATCTGGAGGAAAAGTATTCCAAGCTGAAGATTCAGCTCTCAACATTGCCCGAAGATTCCCCCAAAGAGCTTCCCATTATAAGGGGTTTGAAGAAGTATCGGGTCACCATGGCTAAGTTGGTGCGAGGTGTAGAGTTCAGCGATGCTCAATTTAAGAAAATGGTTCAGATGATTAAACAAGAGCTGGATGAGATTGAGAAGTGGGAGAAGGAGATAGCCAAAACAGAAAAGCTCAGGGATAAAGCCACTACCAAAGAAGAGAGGAAAGTCTACAAGCAGAGAGCAGAACAATATCGGGAGGTAATCCGCAGTATTGAAGAGAGATTAGAGGAGCCTGCCAGCGCTCTCAAGGAGACCCTCCATATTATTTATGAAGGAGAGGAGGAGACCGAGCAGGCCAAGCGGGAGCTGGTGGAGGCAAATTTGAGGCTGGTGGTTTCCATTGCCAAAAAGTACACCAACCGGGGGCTCCAGTTCCTCGACCTCATTCAGGAAGGAAACATCGGATTGATGAAGGCAACAGAGAAGTTCGAATACCGCAGAGGGTACAAGTTCTCCACCTATGCCACCTGGTGGATTCGCCAGGCCATTACCAGAGCCATCGCCGACCAGGCGCGCACCATCCGTATCCCGGTGCACATGATAGAGACCATCAACAAGCTCATCCGCACCTCCAGGGCTCTGGTCCAGGAGAAAGGGAGGGAGCCAGCCACCGAGGAGATTGCCCGGCGGATGGATATGCCGGTTTCCAAGGTCCGCAAGGTGCTGAAAATAGCTCAGGAGCCCATTTCCCTGGAGACCCCCATTGGAGAGGAGGAAGATAGC
>JAOUOQ010000282.1 GCA_029880275.1 Candidatus Aminicenantota bacterium
GATTTTAGCTGAATCGCTTACCTCCACCAGCTCGCCGTATATCCCCGCTTTCTCCTTGAAGGCGGAGGGGAAAGAGCGCGGGAGGTAGAGCTTTTTAGCTCCCCACTTCTCAAGGAAAGGGAACAAGCCCTCGGTGTGGTCGCCGTGGTAATGGGAGAGGACAACGGCATCAACCGCGTGCGGCTTAAGCCCCAGTTGGTCTATGTTCCCCAGTAGCATGGGACCATTTGCCCCCGTGTCAAACAGGATGGTGGTGCCATTAATCTCAATCAGGGCGGCGAACCCCCAGTTGGTGGTCAAGCCCTCCGTCCAGGGGTAATTGTCGTAAAGCGTAGTAATGGTCACCTCCTCCACCTCATTCTGAGGGGGGAAAGGCGCACTAAATCCCCACCCTGAGAGCAGAGCCACCGCGCAGACCAAAATTGGGGTCAATACCAAACAGCCGCATAAAACCAACCTTCTCTCCATCAGAGACCTCCCTTCATATACATTATTTGAAGATAAAAATTATATCTCATTTAACAGGAATCTTACCATAAACTGAAATCTCGCCGGGATAAAGGAGAGCTGGTTTATGGTTCCTCCAGCATCCGGGCAATTTGTCTCATAGTGTATCCGTAGCTGCTCATGATGTCTCTCAATGTGAAGCTTCCGGCAGCGGTGGATGGGATGTTTAGTTTTTGGCACAGCTCTTCATGAGTCAGTCCCACCGCCTCGGCTACTTGTTGTAAGCTCATGCTTCCGCGCAAGGTCACCCCGCTCTTCAACACCACACCCCCTCCTCTCCTTTGCTTCGGTGCGGCTTCTATTTCAGAAGGGCGCTGCTCTTCTGTTAATCCCGGTTGTCTCGGCAGCTCTCCCTCTTCACTGCGCAGCATGCGGACGACCTGATTCATGCGGTATCCATATTTCTGCATGATGTCTTTTAGCTGCGATTTTTTAGATGTAGAGGTAGGTATCCTTAGCCTGCGGCACAGCTCTTCATGGGTCAGCTCGGCTTTCTTGGCCACCTGCTCCAGAGTCATATTCCCTCTGATAACCACTCCTTCCCTGAGCTCAACCCCACCCTCACGCCTTCGCTCTTCCTCTGGAGGGACGGATGGCTGAGCTTCGGGAGGGGGACCGGCTCGCCCCGCGCTGCCGGCGGTCTGCCAGTAGCCGGTCAGCCTGGCCAGACCGATGGCCATAAACAGGAAGACCAGCAGCAGGGCGGTATAGCTCCCCAGGGAATACTTCCGCCCGAAGGTAGTAGCCAGAAGGGCCCCCTTCTGAGGGCAGGCTTGCTCGCTCTCCAGGCAGGCGATGCACTCGGCTGATTTTAGCTTGCTGATATTAGAAAGCTTGATGTCCACCGGGCACTTAATGTCGCACAACTCGCAATCGGTGCAGGTCTCCCCGACCCTCTTGATGGAGAAGAAGCTTATCTTATTCAGCAGCCCCAGTATCGCCCCCAGGGGACAGAAGTAGCGGCACCAGAAGCGACCGATAAACAGCGAGAAGACCACTACCACCCCCAAAATGATATAAGCTGGCTGCAATTGCCTGGTGATGTTCTTGCCGAAATGGAAGAAGGCGACGAAGGGGTCGTAATTCTCAAATACCATCCTGCCGGTGATATAGGTGGGTATCACAATCAGGAGCACCACCCCGTATTTCAGATATCTCATCCCGGCATCCACCGATTGGGGGAGGAGAGATTTTTTTCGCCCGGGCAACTTTGCTCCCCCAATTCTTATCCACTCCTGGAACGAGCCGAATGGGCAAATCCATCCGCAAAATCCCTTGCCAAACAGCAGGGAGATGCCCACCACGGCGATGAACATCACATACGAGGAGTACTGAACTTTCCAGACGAAGGTCCCATGCACCAGGTTGTTATACAGGGACTCTATGGCACCAAAAGGGCAATAGGCGTGGATGCTGGGAGACGCCTCGGGTCCCCCGGCGATATACAGGTGTCTGATGGCGATAAAGGCGATGAAAATGAAGAAGATAACCTGCACCAGGTAGCGGATAGGGAACCTCTTTTTCTTGGCCATTTTTGGCTCTCCTTAATTTCTAAAGAATTATCTTTCGTTGACCTTTATTAAGGCAAACACCAGCAATATCCTTCAGCAGCCAACAAAACTCAGGAGAAACCCCCATGGTAATGCTTCGCCTGTGGCGACCATGTGCGCTGCAGCCCTCAGATTTTGTCCAGCGCCTCCCGCAGGTCGGCGATGATGTCGTCTGCCTTTTCCAGACCGACCGATATCCTGATAAGCCCTGGAGTGATGCCTGTGGCTAACAGGGCTTCTTCACTGTATGTGCTATGGGTCATGGAAGCTGGATGCTGAATAAGGGTATCAACATCCCCCAGACTCACCGCCAGGGTGCATATGTGCACGCTGTCCATTACCCTCCTTCCAGCCTCCTTTCCCCCCTTTATTTCAAAGGCTACCATCCCCCCGAAGTTGTCCATCTGCCTCTTGGCGAGCTCGTGTTGAGGATGGCTGGGAAGCCCGGGATACCACACCATCTCCACCTCCGGGTGACCCTCGAGAAACCTGGCCACCTCCAGAGCATTGTGGCAGTGTCTGTCCATCCTTATATGCAGGGTCTTGAGCCCCCGTATTATCAGCCAAGCATTAAAGGGGCTGATACATCCGCCGACATTGGAGAGGATGGGGTGCACCTTTTGATAAACCTCCTCGCTGCCAACGACC
>JAOUOQ010000283.1 GCA_029880275.1 Candidatus Aminicenantota bacterium
CACGGTAGCAAAAACGATGATACCTCTGAAGGACGAAAACCCCTCCTTCTCGTTCCCTATGCTGACGGTGGGGATTATAGGGGCAAATGTAATGGTTTTTATCTACCAGCTCTCCCTGGGTGAGGGACTGCCGCTTTTCATCTATCGGATGGGATTAGTCCCCTACGAGTTCATCCGTATGACCGACCTCCCCCCGGCGACCTTTATCCCCATCCCTCTGACCCTGCTCACTTCCATATTCCTCCACGGCGGGCTGCTCCATCTGGCGGGAAATATGCTCTACCTGTGGATTTTCGGGGACAATATAGAGGACTCCATGGGGCACCTGCGCTTTCTGATTTTTTATATTTTATGCGGGGCTATTGCCAGCCTGCTCCACATCCTCGTTAATCCCAATTCCAAGGTGCCCACCATCGGTGCCAGCGGGGCTATCTCGGGAGTGCTGGGGGCTTACCTCGTCCTCTATCCCCGGGCGAGGGTGGTGACCCTGCTTTTCTTCTTTTATCTCATCAGAATAGTGAGATTGCCGGCGATGTTCTTCCTGGGAGTTTGGTTTCTGTGGCAGCTTATGAGTGCCGGTTTAGGCGGTGGCGGCGTCGCCTGGTTTGCCCACATCGGAGGATTCGCCGGCGGAGTTGCTCTGGTGAAATTATTTGCGAGAAGACGATACCCCCGCCTTGAGGTCGTCCACTAAATACCCGAAGTACCCGCCTGCTCTATAATTTTGGTTATTAAGAGCTTGTCTTCTTACTTCAGGCTCTCTTCCCGTATCTGGGCGAACTCATCCCCCGGGTTCCAGGTGGGCATCTCGTCCATATTAGCGATATACCAGCCGAACAGCAGTGACACTTTGGCCATCTGGGCTGCACCGGTGAGGTCCCAGGAGGGGTCGTACTCGTCCGACGGTTGATGGTAGCGGTTCTTCCGATAGTCTTCTCTCTGTTCCACCCCCCACTCGGGCGGACGCCCTACATATTTTTCACCCTGTCTCATGGAGACCGCCGGAATGCCGACTTTGGCAAAGGGGAAGTGGTCGGAGCGGTAATAGAAGCCCTGCTCGGGAGTGGGGTCGGGCACCAGGGTGATTTCCATCTCCTGGGCTACCTTTTCCGCCGTTGGCCACAGGGTTCCCCGCTCGGCTCCCAGGAAGCTGAAATCAACCGTCCTGCCCAGCACGGATACCGCATCCATATTAATGTTGCCGGCTGTCTTTCCGGAAGGATAGAGAGGATGCTCGGCATAGTATTGAGCGCCCCGCAGCCCCCCTTCCTCGCAGGTGGTGGAGATAAACATCACCGTGCGTCTCGGCTTGAGCGGAGAATTAGCCAGCGCCCGCGCCATCTCTATCAAGGCAGCTACTCCCGATGCGTTATCCACCGCTCCGTTGTAAATGGAGTCGCCATTTACCGGCTCAGCGATGCCCATATGGTCCCAGTGGGAGGTATAGACCACCAGCTCATCCTTTCGGTCGGTGCCCTCTATTATGCCGATTACATTGGCGGTGATGATGTCTCTCACCTTGCTGGTTATCTCCGCTTCGGCGGTAAGCCCCAGAGTGATGGGACGAAAGTCCCTATTAGCGGCGGCATCACGCAGTTGGTCGAAATCCTGTCCCGCCAGCTTCAGCAGCTCCCTGCCGGTGGCTTCGGTCACCCAACCGGCTAATGCCAGCGCCGGAGGGCTCGTTTCATCGAGTCCCACAAAGGTCTGCTCCCTGCCCCAGGAGTTGCGCACCACATTCCACCCGTAGCCTGCCGACTCGTCGGTGTGGATGAGTATGGCTCCTTTGGCTCCCACTTTCGCAGCTATCTCATACTTGTATGTCCAGCGACCATAATAGGTGAGCGCCTTCCCCCCGAACAGGTTGGGGTCCTCCGAGGGAGGGTCGTTCACCACCATCACCAGTATCTTATCCTTGACATCTACCCCTTTATAATCGTCCCATTGATATTCCGGGGCTATGATTCCATAGCCGACAAATACCAGCTCCCCTCTGGCTGACACCTTCTCCCGCTGAGCTTCGGTCCACAGGACATAATCGTTTAGATATTTTATCGGAATCCGCCTCTGCCCACGCCGGATGGAAAAGGAGCTTGAAGGGTCGGTGGTCACTCCCACCAGGGGCACGGGCTGCAGATAGGAGCCGTCCTCCAGGGCGGGCTTCAACCCCACCAGAGCGAACTGCTCGGCAATATAATGGGCAGCCAGCTCCCCACCTCGCTGACCGGTCCCCCGGCCTTCAAGGAGGTCGTGGGCGAGGAATCGCAGATGGGCTCTTATACTCTCCGAGTCTATGGAGTCCAGCATCCCTGTCACCGACGGAGCACCACCCCTGCAGGAGAACAGGGGATAGAAGAGTAAGGAGATGATAAACAAAAGGATGAACAGCCTTAACATCTCAGCTTTTCTCATAGCGCTCTCCTCCGTAAAAAAGAGTTATTAATAAACTTCCACTTGCTCAAGACAGTAAAATGAATCTCACCCCTTTTGTCTTATCTGACAAACTGCTCAGCAAAGTAGCGAGCGGTAAGGGGTTCGCCTGTTGCCTGCTTGACCATCTCGTTCCACGGGAGGGTGGCCCCCAGGGCGAAGACCTTGTTTTTGAGGTACTCCCCCACTTCCTTTCGACCGATAAAGGTGGCCGATTTAATATCAGCCCCCTTCACTATGTGAGTGATTATGTAGTGACGCAACTGCGAA
>JAOUOQ010000285.1 GCA_029880275.1 Candidatus Aminicenantota bacterium
TTCGTCTTTTGCGATGCCGATAAGTACTGGTATAAAAACTACCTGATGGCCGTATTACCAAAGCTTGAAGTAGGTGGATGTTTTGCCGCCCATAATGTATCAGGAAGACGCCAAAGAGGTATGAGAGATTTTGTCGATTATTTAGAAAGCTTGCCCAATGTAGAAACGACTTATGACAGCTCAAGCTGGAGCGGTATATCCATCAGCTATAAAAAGTCAAATAAATAGATCAGGTTCATCATAATAATCTGCTGTAAGATGGTTTATTCTTGTATCTTACCCTCCCACAAAGCGCAATAGCTTTTGGCTGATTGCAAATTATCTTTATATCTCATCCCTATTTTGCCACAGGGTAATTTTTTAAAAAAGTACTTGACAAGCTCTTACCATTAATATATATTATTTACGATAATTGTTATAAATGACATAAAATGTATAATAAAAGGGAAAGCATAAAGGTAAAGGGAAATGAATGAAGATGCTAAAAGCGCCAAGTTTCAACAATTGGTGACCACAGCCACCGAGCTCTTCTTACGGCATGGCATAAGGCGGGTTTCTATCGAGGAGATATGTCACACAGCTAAGGTCAGCAAAATGACCTTCTATAAATACTTTAAAAACAAAGTCGACCTGGCGAAATATGCTATTACGCAAATGGTATCCGAGGCGATTGATAAGTATCGTAAACTTTTAGACCAGGATATTCCCTATCTGGAAAAAGTCAAGCAGATGGTCAATATGAAAATGGAGCAAACCGATGGTTTCAGCCGGGATTCGTTGGGAGAATTCATACAAAGTACGGAACCCGAGATTGCCGAGCTGCTCCATCGGGTAAGGCAGGAAAGCTTTCAGCTCATACTCAGGGATTTTATTGAAGCTCAAAAGAAGGGAGATATAAGACAGGATGTCAAGCCCGAGTTTATCCTTTACTTCTTCAACCATATTGTAGAAATGATATCCGATGAGGAGCTGGCGAAACTGTATGACTCACCGCAGGCATTAATCATGGAGTTGACCAATTTCTTTTTCTATGGGATTTTACCCCGAGAGCAGTCAAATGAGAAATAAACTGCTGCCAAAACTTAAGGTGGTACACATAGCAGTAGTCCTGTTTTTGCTGTTTCAGAGCAGCGCCTTGGCCCAGAGCTTTGAGTTCAGAGGCATGTTCGCCGGATGGATAACAGGCAATAAAGATGAGTCCAGTAAAATGCAGTTTGCTCTTCGCTATATACCGAGTTTCTCCATAGAAAAAGAAATCTCCAGAGGATATACTTTTGATGTTGAATTCTCTTTGAATGCTTATGGATACGCACAATTGCATTCATCAGATAATATGGAAACCGACGGGAAAATCAAGCCTTATCGTATGTGGCTGCGCTTTTCCTCTTCGCAGTTTGAAGCCAGGCTTGGCTTACAGAAAATCAGTTTTGGCTCGGCTATGCTCCTGCGTCCGTTGATGTGGTTCGACCGCATAGACCCGCGCGACCCCCTGAAGATAACCGACGGTGTATACGGTCTGCTACTCAAATATTATTTTCTCAATAACACCAATATCTGGCTGTGGGGTCTTTACGGGAATGAGAACCCAAAAGGATGGGAAATAAACCATACAGAAGATAAATCGCCCGAATATGGCGGTCGTGTGCAGGTTCCTCTGTTCAATGGAGAAATGGCCTTCACCTTTCATCACCGGCAAGCAGTGTTAAGCCAAGAGCTTTTCCCGCAGAGTCAGCTTGCTGACCAATCGGTACCGGAGAATCGCTTTGCCCTGGACGGCAAATGGGATATAGGGATTGGCCTCTGGGTGGAAGGCGTTATGATACATCAAAACAGCCAAGACCTTTCCTTCCCCTGGCGCAGAGCCATAAACATCGGTCTTGACTACACATTTGGTCTTGGCAACGGTCTTAATGTACTGGGAGAGCATTTTGTTCTTGAATATGCCAACAAGCCCTTTGGGCAGGGAGAAGGTATCTCCTTCTCAGCCTTGCTGCTGAATTACCCGCTCGGGCTGTTGGATAGTATCAGGGGAATTATCTACTACGATTGGGAAAACCAGCAATTTTACCGCTTTGTGAACTGGCAGCGGACATACGACCGCTGGAGCTTTCATCTTATCGGATTCTGGAACCCGGAGCAGTTTCTGGTTTATCAAAACCAACAGGGCGACAACATATTTGCTGGCAAGGGATTCCAGATTATGCTTGTTTTTAACCATTAGGAAATGTATGATAGCTATTTTGAAGGAAAGAGATTTGCTTTTTAAAGGAGGTTAACATGGAAAATGGGTACTTAATTAAAACCGAAAACCTGGTCAAGACATACCCCATGGGGCAAGGCTCGCTGGTGGCGCTGAATCGGGTCAATCTCGCTTTTCAGAAAGGCGAGTTTGCCGGTCTGGTGGGACCCAGCGGTTCGGGAAAGACAACATTGCTCAACATCATCGGCTCCCTGGATGTGCCCACCGAAGGCAGCACCGTGGTGCTGGGGGAGAAAGTCGAGAACCTCTCTCATAAGAAAGCCGCTCAACTGCGAAACCAACACATCGGATTCATCTTCCAGACCTTTAATCTGCTTCCGGTCTACACGGTTTTTGAGAATGTTGAATTTCCTCTATTGCTTCTCGACATGCCGGCAGAAGAGCGAAAAAAGACGGTCATGAAAGCGTTGGAATGGGTG
>JAOUOQ010000284.1 GCA_029880275.1 Candidatus Aminicenantota bacterium
CGCTGAGCATTATCATGAGGATGGCGATATCTTTTATAGTTAAAGATACCGTATGGTCTCCCAGCTCCTTGAGGATACCGCTGCCTCCTACCTTGTCCTTCTTCTCAAGCCATAGTCGGTCCTGGAGGCTGAACTTCCCCTCTTTTGCCTGCTTAAATACCTCCAGGAGAATAGTAACTTTTATAGAACTGCCCTGGGGGAAGACGAGGTTGTGGTTGAGAAGGAACTCCTCTCCGGTGGTCAGGTCTTTGACGGCTAACCCCATCACTCCGTCCAGCTGGTCGGCAATGTCGGTGATTCTGGCTACCACTTTCTCCCGCAGGATGAGGCCTTCGTTTTCTTCGGCGTTGGTTATTATAAGGGGATAAATGAGGAGCAAAGCTCCTAAAGCAAGAGATAAAGCCTGTAAATGAAACTTATTTCCCCTTTTAATCTCTCTTTGCTGAGGAGTTGCTAACATTTTCGGGTCACCTCCGCAGGTTATATAATTTTATCCAGAAGGAAGCCGAGGCTGAGGAGCAGCCCCATGGAGAGGTGGGTGAGGATGGTGCCGGCGTTGGATGGCTTGAGGCGGGCTGATATATCATAGTGCTTCAGGGCATTGAGGGCTATTTTCAAAGCCAGGGGAGCGGTGATGAAGGTGATGAGGGTCATGAGCGGGAAGATCCGTATGATAACAAGCGCCAGGATGATTAAATAGGTGGACAGCAGCAATATGGTGTAAAGTATGGCAGACTTTCTCTTACCCAGGCGGACAACCAGATGCTTTTTGCCAACCGCTTTATCCGCCCGCAAATCGGGTATTTCGTTGATGATGAGAACCTCGGTTATCAGCAGGGCTAAAGGAAGTGAGGCTAAGAGGGCTTCCCAGGAGAAGCGCTGTGTCTGGACATAATAGGAGCCCAGGACACAGAGCACGCCGAAATTGAGCCCTATTATCACCTCCCCGATACCCCGATGCGCCCATCGGAAGGGAGGAGCGGTATAAAAGTAACCGCTTATCAGGCCTATGAGCCCTAATATGAGGATAAACCATCCCCGGCTCACCGCCAGGTATATCCCTATGGCGGAGCCCAGAATATAGCTGATTACAGCTATGGTGAGCATCTGCCGGGGCGTGACCACTCTCTCCTAGATGACCCGGCTCCCTCCGGTAAAGGGCGGGACGAACTCTTTGTTGATGGCATCAGCCCCTGAGAGATGGTCGAAGTAATCGTTGGCGGTGTTTGCTCCGGCATGAAATAGGATGGCAGCAATCAGGGTCAGCCAGAAGTAGCCCCACATGAAGTAGCCTTGATGGTTCCAGGCAATAGCAGCACCCAGCAGAACCGGCGATATCACGCCGGTGAAAAAAGGAGCACGCAGTGACCGAATAAAAGTTTTGATGTTCATCTTACCTCCTCTGTATATCTTATGAAACCTCGACTGGCAAGCTGCAAACTATGAGCCTTTACGACTGATGAAATTTCCTTATTAAAGGTAAACTAAAATCCGCCAAATGTCAAGCAAGGAGGGGATAGGGCAGACTATTGCAAAATGCAGTATTTTAGAAGTTCGCTGGAGAAAAAATGCGTTTAGGCGGATAAACTAATTTCTTATCTTTACAATTAATCACATAAACCAGCGGTAGGAGATTTTTATCAAGAAGATATTATCTCCCGGAGCAGCGAATACATCGTGGATGTCTCGGCTGAAATTGAAATCTCCTGGGTTCGCATAGCCGGCTCGGTTCTGAGTCCAGACGAAATAAAGAATAGAGCCGGGCAGATACTCCCAACGCAGAACCGCGGTGCCCCGAAGCGATTTTAAATTGAAATCCGGATTACGGAAAGAAAAGGCTTCAGCCGGTCCCCATCCATCGGGGTCAACGGTATACATTTCATCGGCATAGCTGATGGTTGATTGCTCTTGACCAAATATGTTGAAGTCGTAGCTCCTGGCTCTGGCCAATTCTTTGAATTTGTCATAATCCCCGACACCAAGCAGAATCTGGGTATAAAGCTGAAAGCTCAGCTTGGGAGTGAAGGTCCAGTTTAATCTGATGTCGCTGGAAAAAGTTCTCCGGTCGATGTTAGCGAAAATGTAACGGGTGCCATAGGTATTCACCATCAGAGGATCGTCAACCTGGGTTACCCATTGGAAAACAGAACGGCGAAAACTGTAGCTCGGACCAACTGAAATACTGATATTACTCATGGGCTTCCAGCGGAGAGAGACTCCGTTACTCCAGTTGAAGCTTCCAGCAGTGTTTTCCGAATAATCGCTATTCAGCGACAGCACAACTGGTTTTCGACTGTCGCTGTAAATGCTCATATTGCCCATCCTGTAAACTGGGTTTTTCATTAAAGGACCTCCCCTGGTCAAATCGTTATCCCAGCTCGGAGGAAAATAAGCAGCTAACAGATTAACTCCCCAGTAGTTCAAGAATTGTGCATTAGCAATAATGCCATAGCTTTCTTCAATTTTATTGCTGCCAAAATCATAGTTGCGATGAGTAATGGATAAAATCTCCCAGTTCCGAAAAATCTTACCCGGATGAAGCGACTGATAGCCAAAAATGAGATGGCTATTGATTATATCTCCTCGGTAGTGGAAACCCACATCATTAGTGTCAAACCCCGGAGATATAGCCCCCACAGCCGCATTGAAAACGAAATTGCCCTTTTCTTTATTGAGCAT
>JAOUOQ010000286.1 GCA_029880275.1 Candidatus Aminicenantota bacterium
GATAATGGAGCTCTTCTATCCCCGCAAGAGGCTTTACTTTGCCTTCAAGCTGGGGAGTTGGCTTCAGAAACTTCTTCTGAGGAGAATTCCCAAAGAGAGAGGTTTGAGGCTCCGCTACCCCATTCCGCTGCTCAATCGGGAAATGGCTTTTCCACCCATCGCCAGAGAGTTTTTCCTCCCCCGATATTCCTCGACCCACATCGCCCCCAATGAGAAGATGAAGGTCGGCTTTTTTGTCGGTTGTTTAATAAACTTCGTCCTGCCAGAAATCGGCACAAGCTTGCTGGAGGTATTGGCCAGGAATGGCGTATCGGTGGTAGTGCCGGCAGAGCAGGGATGCTGCGGGCTGCCGGCATTTTTCAGCGGGATGACCGAGCTGGCTAACAAATTGAACCAGAAGAACCTGGAAGCCTTCCAGAGACTGGATATAGATGTGATAGTTACTGCTTGCCCTACCTGCGGAGAGGCATTGAAGGAGTATTATGAGCTCGTAAACAAAAGTGGGAAGAGGATAGAGGTGCTGGACATCTCCCAGTTTTTGGTGCGCCATAACAAGCTTTTCTCTTTTCCACAATTTACCGATGGCATTTTAACCTACCACGACCCCTGCCATCTCAAGCATATCCAGGGCGTTTATCAAGAGCCGCGGCAGCTGCTGAAAATGATAGCGGATGGGAATTTTGTAGAGATGGACGAAGCTGATTTATGCTGCGGCTTCGGAGGTCTGTACAGCTTCTTCCATAACAAAACCGCCTCCGCCATTAACAAGAGGAAGCTTAGAGCTATCAAGGCTACCGGGGCGGACATTGTGGTTACCGGCTGCCCCGGCTGCCTCATTTATCTCCGCCAGGGTATTCAGCGAGAGAAGCTCCCCATTAAGGCAAAGCACTTAATTGAGGTATTGAAGGGTTGAAAGGGAGCTCAGACGGAATCGTGCTTGGCTTTTTCCTTGATTAATTTATCCACCAGCTTTACCGCCTGAATTGCATCTTTGGCGTAGCCGTCAGCTCTGATTTTATCGGCATAGTCAGAGGTTATCACCGCACCGCCCACTATGATAAGGCTGTGGCATTGGCTCTGGCGAGCAGCCTCAATCACCCGGGGCATCTCCAGCATGGTAGTGGTCATCAGGGCGCTGAGGGCGATAATGTCTGCCCGGCTCTTCCTGGCGGCGTTGATGATTTTCTCCCGCTCCACATCCTTGCCCAGGTCTATTACCCGATAGCCGCTGCTCTCCAGCAGGGTGGACACTATGTTTTTCCCTATGTCGTGTATATCCCCCTTAACCGTAGCAAAGACGATGGTCCCTTTCCGTGGAAGGGCTTCCTTTTTTGATAAGGCTGCCTTTATATTGCGAAAGGCGAGTCGCATGGTTTCGGCGGAGAGGAGAACCTGGGGGAGGAAGTATCGTTTGGCTTCAAATAGCTCGCCCACCTCTTGCAGAGCGGGTATGAGGTGTCGATTGGTAATCTCCAGGGGAGCTATCCCACTTTTTAAAGCCTCGTCAATAAGTTCTTCAATAGATTCCCGATTGCCGGTGAGGACTGCATGATACATCTCCTCGCCTATGGGCTTTTTCTCTGGAATTGGTGGTTCGGATGGAGGGGCTTCTTCCAATTTGACTCCATAAGTCTGGATAAAATGAGCCCCTCCTCTGTCCTTATTCATCAGGAGATTAGTGGCATCCAGGACTTGTGTGACCGAAGGGTCTAAGGGATTTATAATGGCTAAGTCCAGGCCGGCTTCTAATGCCATAGTAAGGAAGGCAGCATTGAGCAATGAACGTGCAGGCAAACCATACGAGATGTTGCTTATCCCGAGGATGGTTCTCGCCTTGAGTTTCTCGTTAACCAGCCGGAGGGCTCGAAGGGTCTCCTGGCCTCCTTCGGGATTGGTGGCTGCGGAGAGGGTCAGACAGTCAATGAGCATATCATCTCGAGAGATGCCGTGATCTGCAGCCCGTTTGATTATCTTTTTAGCGATTCTCAGTCGGTCTTCGGCTTTCTCCGGGATGCCCCTCTCGTCTATGGTAAGCCCCACTATTGCCGCCCCATATTTCTTGGCCAGGGGAAGGATTCGCTGTAGCTTCTCCTCTTCGCCGGTGACTGAGTTTATGAGGCATTTCCCCTCCACCTCTTTGAGAGCGCATTCCAGCGCCTCGGCGTCTATGGTATCAAGGGAGAGGGGTAAAGGGACCGCCTGTTGGACTACCTTGACCACCTCCGTCAGGGCATTTTTTTCATCCACTCCCTCCGTTCCCACATTGAGGTCGAGGATGTCAGCCCCGGCGTTCATCTGCCTGACCGCCTCTTCTCTGACCAGGTTGTATTGCCGAGACTTCAGTGCGGCAGTGAGCCTGGGGCGGCCGCTGGGGTTAATTCTTTCCCCGATGGTGCGCAAGGGGAGGCTGTGGTTTATTTCCACAGTCTGTGTCCTGCTGGATAGTCGAAAAACAGACCTCGGTTCCCTTTTGATGGGCTTCAGCTTCTTCACCCTCTCTCTAATTCTTCGGGTGTGCTCCGGGGTGCTCCCGCAGCAGCTGCCGATGATGTTCACTCCCAGCTGAGCGAACTTTTCGGCATATTCTCCCATCTTGTCAGGGGTGAGGCGGTAAACGACTTTTTCTTCTACCAGCTCAGGCATGCCCGCGTTGGGCTCTACCGACAAGGGGAGGTC
>JAOUOQ010000287.1 GCA_029880275.1 Candidatus Aminicenantota bacterium
ATCCGATATATTACCGCCAGAGTACACCCCCGAATGGGTCGCCTCAGTTCCATGGGGGTGGTACCGGGCAGTGTGGTCAAGCTGCGGCAGAAAAGACCCTCTTTTATCATCGAGATCGGTCACACCATCATCGCCATCGACCAGGATATCGCCAGCAACATATTTGTCCAGAAGACCTGAGGAGGGAAGCATTAACCTCTGCCTTTGCTCAACAAGACAAGCGCTCCCTTCCCCACTCCGACCTGCATTCATAGAAAGGGGAAGCTTTTAACCCACTCCTCAAAGGGAAAAGAATTGATTTTACCCTGTTGATATAGTAGAATTTAAAAAAATGTTGTGTAATTTTTTTCCCTTTTAATGCCGTCAGCGAAGGGACATTTTAATGTCTATTCCCATGCAGATTTTCCAGAAAGAGAAATTAGAAGAGCTGGAGGAAGAGAGATTGGCTCCCTACGCCCTGAAGAGCCGTCGCTCCCAGAGGCTGTTGCCGGCAACCGAAGAGGGGCGGAAGTTCGACTACCGCACCGAATTCCAACACGACCGAGACCGTATCATCCACTCCCTCGCCTTTCGCCGTCTGAAGCATAAAACCCAGGTCTACCTCCCTTATGATAACGACCATCACCGCACCCGCCTCACCCACACCATCGAGGTCAGCCAGATAAGCCGCACCATAGCCCGTGCCCTCCTGCTCAATGAAGACCTCACCGAAGCCATCGCCCTGGGGCACGACCTGGGGCATACCCCCTTTGGGCAAGCGGGTGAGGAGCTGCTTGATAAAATCATGAGGGGCGGGGAAACCCTCGGCATTCTCGACCGAGAGCTTCTGCGCAAGGGGGGA
Source organism: Candidatus Aminicenantota bacterium (assembly GCA_029880275.1). GTDB lineage: Bacteria > Acidobacteriota > B3-B38 > Guanabaribacteriales > B3-B38 > Guanabaribacterium. Next base: position 842 of record JAOUOQ010000287.1, read on the forward strand.
GGCTTCTTGCATAACTACCAGAGCATCAGAGTGGTCGACCACCTGGAGCAGCGCTATCCTCACAATGGCATCAACCTCACCAATAATACCCGCGAGGGGATACTGAAGCACATCCCCCTTGAGCGCCGCATAAGCTACCCCGGGTTCAACAAAAAGGGACTCCACATGGAGCTCGCTCCCCCTTTCGAGGCGCAGGTGGTCGCCTTAGCCGACGAGCTCGCCCAGCAAACCCACGACCTTGAAGATGGAATGCGCGCCAGAGAGGTAGCCCTGGAAAAGGTGGAGGAGCTGGCAATTGCCCGTCGGGTTATCAAAAGCATAGCCCAACCCTACTCCTCCACCACCAATCGCTATCTTAAGCAGAATATGCTCATCCGGGGGATAATCCACCTCTGCGTTACCGATGTCATCCGCCAATCTGCCCGCAACCTTGGCACCTGGGCAGAGCGGCATAAGATAGACTCCACTGAGAATTTCTACGCCAAAAGAGAGCTTATCAGACCCCATACCATCGGTTTTTCCCCTCAGGGGAAGAGGCTCTTTCAGGAGCTGAAATACTTCGTCCACAAGTTCATCATCAACAGCTTCGCCATCAACCGGGCAGAGGGGAGAGCACGGCATTTCCTCAGCGGACTCTTCCGTGCTTATTACCAGAATCCCCGACAGCTCGACAGCTATCAGCTCCTGCGCTTCAAGGAGCTGGAGGGAGTGCGCTATCTGCGCGATGTCCCCACCGATGAGCTTGACAAGGAGATTAAAAACCGCTACCAGCGCAACCTCCGTTTTATCCGCCTCATCTGCGACCACATCGCCGGGATGTCCGACTGGTACGCCCTGCGGGAATACGAAAGGCTCTATCTCCCATCAACCGAATTTACGGGATTTTAGCTATGACCACCATAAAAGCTACCGAAAACGAGTTCAAAAATCAGCTCATCTCCTGGCTCAACGAGTTCATCTCCCACGCAAACTACTTCACGGCGGTTTAAAATGAAGTGAATGCTTATCAAAGATATCTGGAAGATTTAAAGGGGAAAATCTTTGAAGCATTTTATAGAAGAACGCTTGACCACAGGCAGGCAGATATACTGACTGGTACTATTTTTGAAGAATGCAATATTCCTGATATATAATGTAAAGGGGAAGATATGATGAAAGTAGCTTTGGGAAGCGACCACGCCGGCTTCGAGCTGAAGGAAGCGGCAAAGGAGGTGCTCGAGGAGATGGGGGTCGAATATAACGACCTGGGGGTGCACTCATACAAAAGGGTAGACTATGTCCCCTACGGCAAGGAAGTGGCGCTGGGGGTAGCCGATGGAAAATACGACCGGGGGATACTTTTCTGCGGCTCGGGCATCGGGATGTCGATAGTGGCCAACAAGATAGCCGGCATCCGTGCTGCGCTGTGCCACGAGCCCTACACCGCCCGGCTCAGCCGCGAACATAATGATGCCAATGTGCTGGTCTTAGCCGGCAGAACCACCGGTCCTGGAATCGCTGCTGAGATTATCAGGGTCTGGCTTACCACCCCCTTTGCCGGCGGGAGACATCAAAAGCGTCTCGACCAGGTAAAGGAACTGGAGAAATAGTAATCATCATCTTTTTATAATAACAAGGAGAAGAGAACGATGAAAATGTTAGAAGAGGTCGACCCGGAAGTCGCCCAGGCGATATGGGACGAAACCAACAGGCAGGCTTACACTCTGGAGCTGATCGCTTCGGAGAATTTCGTCAGCGAGTCGGTGCTGGAGGCGATGGGGTCGGTCTTTACCAATAAGTATGCCGAGGGGTATCCCGGGCGCCGCTATTACGGCGGCTGT
>JAOUOQ010000049.1 GCA_029880275.1 Candidatus Aminicenantota bacterium
TTTCTGGAAAACCGAGAGCATAAAACCCTGGCAGGAGTGGGAGCTGTTTTTGCCCTTCTTGTGTTGAAGATAGTCCTCATGGGAGAAGGGCTATAGAGGAGAAGGGCTTTACAGACAGAGAAAGTCGAACTGCTGATAATGAAGGTTGGGATCACCCTTAACGGAGACCCTCAGTTTCAATTCCTTCTGAAGTTGCTGCACCAGATGGTATTCCTCACCAAGCAGAGCGGAAGCAACTTCAGGATTTACCCGAATAGTCAGCTCCTTTCCCCGTAAGTGAAGGGATGTTTTAGATATCTCTCGATAAATTTCATGGCAGATGGTGGGGAGCGACTTTATCCTTCCTAACCCCTGGCAGTAGGGACAGGGCTGGCAGAGGGTTTCTTCCAGGCTTTGTTTCTGGCGTTTGCGGGTCAACTCCACCAGGCCAAACTCGCTCATGGCCAGAATGTCTGTCTGAGAGCGGTCCTTCTTCAGCTCTTTCTTGAGGGCATCGAGCACCTTCTTCTGGTTGGCTTTCTTTTCCATATCAATGAAGTCTATGACGATGATCCCCCCCAGGTCCCGCAGCCGGAGCTGAACAACTATCTCCTTGACTGCCTCCAGATTGGTTTTCAATACCGTCTCCTCCAGGTCCCGTTTGCCGACATATCGCCCGGTATTGACATCAATAGCCACCAGAGCCTCGGTTCGGTTGATAACTATATAGCCTCCCGACTTCAGCCATACCTTGTTCTGCAAAGCTTTTTCTATTTCATCTTCGATGCCGAACGCTTCGAAGATGGGTTTTTGCCTGGTGTACAGCTTTATTCGATCGACCAAACGGGGCTGAAGCCGCTTGACAAATTGCAGGCAGCGGCGATAATCTTCTTCCGAATCCACCCAAACAGTGGCGAACTCCTCGGAGAAGAGGTCTCTCATTATCCTTAATAAAAGGTCCAGGTCTCTATGGATGAGAGACGGGGCGCGGGTTTTTTCTCCCCTCCGTTTTATCTCTTTCCAGAGGGAACTGAGGTATCTTATGTCTGAGCGGAACTCTCTTTTTCCTTTCCCTTCACCCGCGGTGCGCACGATATAACCGGCATGGGGCTTGCGCAGCTTGGCAAGAATTTCTCTAAGCTTTTTTCGTTCCTCTTCGGATTTTATCCTGCGGGAGATTCCCAGATGGTCTAAGGTGGGCATAAAGACCAGATATTTCCCCGGCAGGCTGATATATGAGGTTATCCTTGCGCCCTTGTTTCCTATCGATTCTTTGGAAATCTGGACCAGCAGCTCTTGCCCTTCTCTTAGCAGCTCATCGATGGCCAGGGAGTGGGATTTAGCGATGCTGTTCCGTTCGCCTCCCCAGTCCTCCCCCCATATCTGCTCATACTCCTCTGTGTCCTCGAAGACATCCTTCACATAAAGGAAGGCATCCTTTCCTATGCCGATGTCCACAAAGGCTGATTGCATCCCGGGAAGAACAGCGTTAACCTTCCCTTTATAAATATTTCCCAGGATGCTGGAGTGCTTTTTCCACTCGATGAATATCTCAGTGAGGTGACTATCTTCGAGTATTCCAATGCGTTCTTCCATAAAGGAAGAGTTGACAACAATCTCCTTGGTCATTAAAGCTCACCTTCCACACACTGAAAGGGGGAGAGATAGTTCCCCTCTTTTAGGCAGGAGAGCCTTACCCTGACAATCGGTAACTCCTCACCTTTATCATGGTAAAGGACCTGGAGCACTTCCTGGGGTCTGGCACTCCCTCCCTTGTCGAGCTTGAGTTCAAGGTGGAGAACCCCCTTTTCTTCTTCCAGATAAATGTTATGAATATAGGGTTTTATATTTAATCTCTTTCGTTTAGACCCCTTGCTTCGTTCCACCAATACCTCATCCCGCCGCAATAATTCGGAAACCAGCTGTTGGTGGGAGCTCTGTTTTTCCCTCTCAGGCAGATTGTTCAATGAAACCGAATAGTGAGCGATGTTGATAATCTGAGACAGAGAAAGGGGCTTTTTTCTAAATCCTGCAGCCTTTAAAAATCTGAGCCCTGCGGGGAGGCTGTGGTTTATTTTTTCAATAAGCTGGGGAGGCTCTATCCAGCGGGGTGAAATAAAGTCTAAAAATTCCTCCTCGCTCTCTACCCCCACCGCCAGAGCTGGTCCAAAGGAGATGTGGGGAAGAGGATGGAACCCCCTGGTGTAGCAGAGTGGTATCTCTGCTCGACGGAATCCCCGGCTTATTGCTCGCATGAGGTCCAGGTGGGAGAGGTATTTCAGCTCACCCTTCTTCTGATAGGCGCAGCGATAATAGAACTTGAGAGATGGAGCAGCAAGCTCCACAGCAGGGGTAGCTCTTCTCTCTTTCGCGCGGGGTTCCTCACAGATTTGTTTCTCCCTAGCTCTCAGTTCTGGCGGGCAAAGCTGGCACCGGGAGCATCTCCGTGAACTACATCCCTCGGAGGGTTTTCCTTCCAGAGCCAGCCGAAGTTCTTCGACCATAAGCGACTTGGGAACCCCTGTCTGGATGTGGTCCCAGGGGAGGTGGCTTTCGCAGGCTGTTTTCTTATACAGGTAACTCTCCGGGGAGGTGTCCGTCTCCTGAAAAGCCTCCATCCACAGGTCGAATCTGAGCTGGTCGGTCCAGCCATCGAAGCGACACCCTTTCTGCCAGGCTTTAAGCAGACTCTTGCCCAGGCTCCTGTCTCCGCGGGAGAAGACACCCTCCAGGAAGCTCAGTCTGGGGTTGTGCCATTTGAAGCGAATGGGCAAGGAGGAGAGCATCCTTTTCAGTTGAAGTTGTTTCTGAATGAGCGTTTCTATGCTTTCCATGGGGAGCCACTGGAAGGGAGTGTGGGGTTTAGGAATAAAGGTGGATACGCTGAGGTTCATCTTGTTAGCGCCTGACCTGGTAAGGCCAGCAGATGAGAGGATTTTTCGCGCCAGCCCCACAATCTCCCGCAGGTCTTCCTCGGTTTCGGTGGGCAGCCCGATCATAAAATAGAGCTTGATGGTCTGCCATCCTTCCTGAAAAGCCTGCCTGGCGGCGGTTATTATCTCCTCCTCTGAAAATGCCTTGTTGATGACCTCCCTGAGGCGTCGGCTCCCGGCTTCGGGTGCGATGGTGAAACCGGTCTTTCTCACTCTTTTTATCTGATGGGCGATTGTCGGAGTCAAGCCGGGGGGGCGAAGCGAGGAGATTGACAGAGCGACTCTCTCCTTTTCTAGCGTCTCCATCAGGCTGCAGATTAAGAAATGGAGTTGGCTGTAATCCCCCGGGCTTAGGGAACAAAGGGAGACCTCGTCGTAGCCGGTGCTTTTTAGCCCGCGCATAATAGTGGTGATGATGCTCTCGGGGGAGCGCTCCCGCACCGGAAGGTAAGTTATCCCCGCCTGGCAGAAGCGGCATCCCTGCCCACAGCCCCGGGCTATCTCTATGGAGAGGCGGTCGTGCACAATGCCGCAGAAAGGTACAACGGGGGCATGGGGATAAGGGAACTTTTCCAGGTTCCAGAGAATCCTTTTCCGCACCACCCTATGGTTCTGGTCGTCAGTGACTACGGTGATAAAGTCCGTTGCCGCCTCCCGCTGAGTGGGATAAAGGGAAGGAACATAAACTCCCTCTATTTGACCGAGCTCCTTGAGAAGTTCATCCCTCGCCAGTGAGGAACTCCGAAGAGCTTGATATCGGTTAATGAGTTCCAACAGAACCTCCTCTCCATCCCCAATGACAAACAGGTCGATATAATCAGCCAGAGGTTCGGGATTCAAGGTAATCGGACCCCCGGCTATAATGAGGGGATGCTCCTCTCCCCTTTGGTCGGAGCGGAGGGGGATGCCGGCGAGGTCGAGGAGGTTGAGAAGGTTGGTGTAGTTCATCTCATACTGAAGGGAGAAACCGATGATTTCAAACTCAGCGGCAGGTCTTCTGGTCTCCAGGGAATACAAGGGAATGCCCCTTTCCCTCATCTCCTTTTCCATATCAACCCAGGGAGAGAAGACCCTTTCGCACGCCAGGTCGGGGCGCGAGTTGACCAGATGATAGAGGATTCGAAGTCCCAGATGGGACATGCCGATCTCATAGGTATCGGGAAAAGCAAGGAGCAAACGGCACTTTACCTTGGATGGGTCTTTGGCAATAGAATTCCACTCACCCCCCAGGTATCTAATTGGTCTTTTAACCGAAGCTATTCTCTTAAGCAAGCTGGTCTGCCACAAATTGCTCATTTAGCCTCTTTTATTAGTTCACCGTCCTTCTCATACGGACATTGAGCACCAGCCCCACACCGGCAAGCGTGGCTATCATATAGCTGCCCCCATAGCTCAACAGCGGTATGGGAAGACCGCTGGTAGGCATCAGCCCCACTGTCATAGAAATATTAGTAGATAGTTGAAAAAGGAAAAGTGATAAAAATCCACCAGTTATGAAAACTCCCAGAGGGTCGCGGGCCACTTTTGCCGAGTTAAGAATCCTGAGGAGTATTCCCAGGTAAAGTGCGAGCATCAACACGATTCCCACAAATCCCTCCTCCTCAGCCAGCAGGGAGAAGATGAAGTCGGTATGCTGAGCCGGGACAAATTCCAGTTGGCTCTGGCTTCCCGAGAGAAATCCCTTCCCCCATATTCCTCCCGAACCGACGGCGATCTTCAATTGCCTCACCTGATAGCCGGCATCAGCGGGGTCCAACCGTGGCTGGAGAAAGGTAGTGAGCCTCTCCTTTTGATAATCCTTCAAGATGGTGAACCAGGAGACCACCGCTATGAGAAGGAGGACGAGAATTATTTGCCCGAGGGTCCTCAACCGGGCGCCGGCAACGAAGCTCACTCCGAGATAGATGGCGACGAAGGTGAGGGCGCTGCCGAGGTTGGGCTGCATGGCTACCAGTCCGGCAGGTAGGGCGGCTATTAGCCCGGGGATGATGACATCCTTAAACCTGAGCACTACCTTTTCCATCTCCGCGTAGTAATAAGCCAGCAACAGCAGGGTGGCAATCTTGGCTACCTCCGAAGGCTGCAGGGAGAAGCCGCCCAACCTGATCCATCTCCGCACGCCAGAAACCTCAGAGCCAAACAGCAGAGAATAAATGAGCATAAGAAGGGATATACTGTAAATATATTTGGAGATCTGAGCTAAGAAGTGGTAGTCGAAGAAGAGGATGATAAGCAGAAAGCCAAGCCCTATTCCCACCCAAAGGAGCTGGGTGAGATAAAGGTGGGGCTGGGCGGTTTTGTGAGTGGCGCTGAAGATGAGCAGCACCCCTACGGCAGCGGTTACTATCACCAGAGCCAGAAGGCTCCAGTCAAAGTTGGCTAATAATCTTCTCTCCCACATTGACCTATTTCTGCGAGCTTATGCTCTTGCTCCCCTGGGAAGCCGTGGAGAGAGTAGGTCTCCCCGCAGTCTTTGCCTCCTCTTTTATTGAAAAGTAGGCTTTAAATATCTTCCCCGCAATGGGTGCGGCAGCTACCCCTCCTGCACCCCCATTTTCCACTAACACCACCACTACCACCTCGGGGTGGTCAAATGGGGCAAATCCTACAAACCAGGCATGAGACCGAAGGTCAGGCGGTAGCATCTCATCGCTCACCCCGCTCTTGCTGGATACGAGCTGAGCAGTTCCTGTTTTGCCAGCCATATCTATACCCTCAACCCAGGCTCTCCATCCTGTGCCGTTGTCGTTGACCACTCCCCACATGCCTTTTCTCACCTGTTCAAGGGTGCCGGGCTTAAGGGACAGGCGGCGGCTGACTTTCGGATGGTTGCGGACCAGAACCCTTCCCGAGCTGTCGGCGACCTTCTCCAGAAGATAAGGTTGGTATATTGTCCCTCCGTTGGCGATAGCGGAGACAAACACCGCCATCTGCAAGGGGGTTACCTGAACCGCCCCTTGCCCGATAGCGACAGAGATGGTTTCCCCAGGGTTCCATTTCTCTCCCCACTGAGCCTCCTTCCATTGGGGAGTGGGAATAAGTCCCTCTTTCTCGTAGGGGAGGTCAATACCTGTTTTCACCCCTAATCCCAGCTCATGAGCATAGGCAGCAATACGGTTTGCCCCCAGGCGCTGCCCCAACTGGTAGAAGTAGACATTACAGGAATGGACTATCCCTTTATATAAGTCCACCAGCCCATGCCCTCCAAGAGCATGGCAACTGAATCTATGCCCATAAAGGTAGATCGCGCCATAGCAGTAGAGCTTAGCAGAGGGAGTTATGACCTCTTCCTCCAGAGCCGCTATGGCAATCAGGAGCTTGAAGGCGGAGCCAGGGGGATAGAGGTTCTGAATGCATCTATTTTGCAGTGAGTAGAACGGATTTCCGAGCCATTCGCTCCAGCCGACGCTGGATAGGCGACGGGCAAAGAGATTGGGATCAAAGGAGGGGCTGTTTACCATGGCCATAATTTCCCCGCTCTGTGGGGAGAGAACCACCGCAGCACCTCTGAGCCCGTTGAAGAGAGACTCTATATATTGCTGCAAGCGGGAGTCAAGCGTCAGGGTGATGGTTTTGCCTGGTTGGGGCTCCTGTCGCTGAAGCACCCGCACCTGGCTTCCTTTACTGTTGACCATTTGTTTTATCCAGCCATCAGTTCCGGCTAAATAGTGATTGTAAGTCTTTTCAATACCGAGCTGCCCGACCAGGTCGCCGGCTTTGAAACGGCGATAGGCAGGGTCTTTGATTTCGTTGAGGCTAAGCTCTCCGATATAGCCCATCATCGGGGCGGCAAGCTGGTGATAAGGATATAAGCGCTTAGGCTCCACTTCTACTAAAAGATTAGGATAGACCACCTTTCGCGACTCCACCAGAGTTACTTCCTCAAAGCTGGCGTCCCCTCGAATGACCAGGGGTCGATTAAGAGGAATGGAGCGGTCATTTTGCAAGGCGGCGGTTGCTTCTTCCGGACGCAATGGAAAAAAGCTTCTTATGTTGGAGAGGGCTTCTCTGGCAGAGTTAAATTCGGACCGGTAGATAGCAATGTTATAGGAAGGACGATTGCCTGCCAGCAGCTCTCCCCGACAGTCGAGGATAGCCCCGCGGGGTGCTCTCAGGGGGACTATTCTGAGATGATTGATCTCTGAAAGCTGGCTATAGTAATCGTGGTGAATCACCTGGAGATACCAGAAAGCGCTGAGAAAGAAAAGGAAGAGTAGTATGGTCAGATATTGCAGAACCTTCAGGCGGGAATAGAAATGGTTCATCTCCGGCTGCAATCTCACGATGTCAACCTCCGCTCCTTTACAAGGTTGTAAAGTTTTGCCGATTGAAAGATAACAGCTCCCACCCCGATGTTGCCCAGGCACTGGAAGCTCATTGTTCCCCAGAAGCCCTTTAGAGGGGAGTGAAAAAAGAGATAATTTATCCCGATAATAACCGCTCCGTTGAGCAAGGTGGCCAGCCCAAGAAGGAGCGCTTGAGCAACCAGGTTCTCCACCATCAGTATAGTACTGAGCAAACCGACCGTAAAACCGACAAAAGTTTTAGCAAACCCATGAATTCCAATTATCCCGCCGGAGAAGCTGTCCTGCACCAGACCGGAAATAGCCCCTACTAAAATGCCGGTCAGAAGCCCCTCCTTGGCGGCAAAATATACCACCACCAGCAGGAAGGCATCCAGATAAACGATGCTGAAAGAGAAGACTCGGACACCAAATGTCTGAGCGACCAAAGCTACAATGATGGAAATGCCAATCCTCAGGTAGATATTCATTGTCTTCCCTTAAAGGGAATGGTCTCGCGCTCTTTGAGGATAATCACGACCTCTTCTATTTTGCTCAGGTCAATTAGAGGGATTACCCTGATTTCCTGGAATAGCGTGGTGCTTTTTTTCGCCAGAACCACCCTTCCGATAGGAATCCCCTCAGGATAGATTCCCTCCCTTCCCGAGGTGATTATCAGGTCTCCTGGAGCCACATCATCCAAGTTGGTGACATATTTCATAGTGCAGTTATTAGACCCCTCGCCGACCACTACTCCCTGTGCCCGACTCCGCTGCACCATAGCAGCTACTCCGCTATTGATATCGGTGATAAGCTGCACCTGGGAAGCCCAGATGGAGGTGCGAATTACTCTGCCCACCAGCCCTCCTGGTGCGGTCACCGGCATATCGGGTCGCAGGGAGTGGCTGGTTCCTTTATTAATGATAATGGACTTAAAATAGCCGGAGGAATCGTTTCCGATAACCTCCGCTGGAAGGGAGGGGTAAAGGGTTGCCTCCCGCAGATCAAGCAGAGCTCGTAGCCTTTTATTGCTAAAGCGGAGCTCTTCGATATTAATGTATTCTGCTTCAAGCTGACTGACTCTCTCCTCCAGCCTCTCTTTCTCTTTATAGACTTCCCTTAAGTCGATATAGGCTTTCCACCAATCCTTGATCTGGCTGGTTACGGAATGAACCCCCTTGGAGATAGGGGAGAGAACGGAGAAGATGGCGTTTGCCAGATAGGATGAGCCGGTGGGAGATTGCACCTGTCCTGACATAATGATCACCATGGCCAGGAGAAGTGCGAAAAAAATAAGAATAGTTTTCTTCTCCACTTTAGATGCCAACATTCTGTCTGTTCAGGAGAGTCTATTCAATGGAGACCCTTTTGAGCAGGTCCAAATTTTCTAATAGCTTCCCTGTGCCCATGACTACTGCGGTCATAGGGTCTTCGGCTAAGGAGACAGGGATTCCAATCTCCTCTCTGAGCCTTTTATCTATGTTATGCAATTGAGAGCAACCCCCTGTGAGGATAAGCCCCTTGTCCACCAGGTCGGCCGCCAGCTCCGGGGGAGTGCGCTCCAGGGCTATTTTCACAGCATCCACAATGGCTCTCACCGGCACCTCCAGAGCCTCCCTCACCTCGGCATCGGATAGAGTAATGGTTTTGGGTACTCCTTCTACCAAATCTCTTCCCTTGATCTCCATGGTGAGTTCCTTTTCCAGCGGGTAGCCGGAGCCGATTTCAATCTTTACCTGCTCGGCGGTGCGCTCGCCAATGAGGAGGTTATATTTCCTTTTGATATATTGAATGATGGCGCTGTCCATTTCATTGCCTGCTATCCTGATGGATTGTCCGAAGACAATGCCTGCCAGGGATATGACCGCCACCTCGGTTGTTCCTCCTCCGATGTCGACAATCATATTACCTGAAGGCTCGGTAATTGGTAGCCCTGCTCCAATAGCGGCTGCCATGGGCTCTTCTACCAGGTAGACTGCCGTTGCCTTGGCTCTGAGAGCCGACTCTTTGACTGCCCGCTTCTCCACCTGGGTTATCCCCGAGGGCACGCAGATTATAATGCGAGGTCGAACCAGAACTCTTCGGTTGCAGACTTTTTTAATAAAGCATTCAAGCATTTTTTCAGTGGCATCGAAGTCGGCAATCACGCCATCGTTCAGGGGTTTTACGGCTAATATATTCCCAGGGGCTCTGCCCAGCATGTTTTTGGCTTCGTTGCCCACTGCTACTACTTTATTGGTCATCCGATTGAAAGCTACGATAGAAGGCTCGAACAGTGCTATTCCCATTCCGCTGACATAGATGAGGGTGTAAGATGTCCCCAGATCGATAGCTAAATCGTGGGAGAAAATCCTGAATATCGAACCGAGACCCATGGTGTCCCCTTTCTTCAGGCTTGCGTTTTAATTTTCTCTCTCTTTTTGATTAGAAAAATTCCCATTTCATAATAAAAAGGAGAAAAAAGGCAGTACTTTTTACTCCCATGTGGGGAGCAATGGAGTAGTAGAGGACTGCTTAGTAAACCTCTACATAGACCACCTTTTTTATAACCTCAATGTTACCACTGGGGTCTTGAGCGATAATGATTAGTTCGTTTCTCCCTTCTTTATATAAAGTTATGAAATCTTTGAAGCTCCCATCATCCTCTACATCTATCCTCTGGTTGCTGACTGTCAGGAGCACCCCGGGTTCGGTTTTGCCCGAGATGAGGAATATGTTTCCAAAGGCGATAGGTTCATCCACATCTAAATTTGGCGGTGTAGTATCTCCGCTCTGGATTTTCCTTATCAAAGATTTCAGCCTGAATTTGTAATAATTGCTAAAGCTACTTTGCTCTCCAT
>JAOUOQ010000288.1 GCA_029880275.1 Candidatus Aminicenantota bacterium
AGAAGACGATGCAATCGGCACACCCTACGCACATCCCATGGTCAAAGAATGCTTTTCCCTCCATAATGGTAACCGCCCCGCTGGGGCAGACTTCAACACACTTGCCGCAAGCGGTGCACAGGGCTTTATCGCGGAACTCCGGTCTCACTTCGGCGTGCATCTGCTGTTTGGTAGAGCGGGAGGCCAATCCCATGCCTATATTCTTCAAGGTGCCTCCAAAGCCGGTAAGCATATGACCCTTGAAGTGGCTCAGAGAGATTAGCGAGTCGGCATGGTGGACATTGCTCCCGTAGCGGACGGTCTGAAGATGCGTGAGGTTGACCTTCACCTCCACAAAGTCGTGAGACCGAATTCCATCGGCTATAATGATGGGAGCACCGGTGGACTCATAGCCGAAGCCGTTCCTCAATGCCAGCCGGAGATGGTCCACGGCGTTCTGCCGGGCTCCTCGATAGAGGGTGTTGGAATCGGTGAGGAAGGGCTTCCCACCCTGCTGGCGGACCTTCTCCACCATCTTTCGGACATAGATGGGACGCAGAAAGCTGGTTCCCAGGGTCTCTCCGAAGTGGAGTTTGATGACCACCAGCTCTCCCTCAGAAATAAACTCTATTCCCACCCTCTCAATGAGCCGTCCCCACTTATCCAGGAGGCTCTGGTGCTCGTAAGCACGGGAAGAGGTGAAATAAACGGTCGTTTTCATGATGTCAAAAAATGAGGTGCTCTCTCACCCCGTAATAACCTCCCGTCTGGTAGTGATGCGGTCAATCCTCCTCTGATTGGGGAGAAACCCGATACCCGGCTCGGTGGGCACCGTGATGTTGCCGTTCCTGTCCACCGTCACCGGAGGGTCTATGATGTCTTCTTTATAATAGCGGTCGCTGGCAGATATATCCCCGGGCAGGGTAAAGTTCTTCAGGGTGGAGAGGGCAATATTGTGCGCTCGCCCAATCCCCGACTCCAGCATGCCACCGCACCACACAGGTATTCTATTGGCGAGGCAGATGTCATGCAGGAGCTTAGCCTGGGATAGTCCACCAACCCTTCCTTGCTTGATGTTTATTATGCGGCAACTTCCCAGCTCTATCGCCCGTTCACCCTGTCTGGAGGAGGTTATGCTTTCATCGAGACAGAGCGGGGTTTGCAGCTGCGATTGTAATCGGGCGTGGTCGGCCAGGTCTTCGTAGTGGAGGGGCTGCTCAATCATCATCAGATGGTAATCGTCCAACCGCTTCAGGGTGTCCATATCCTCCAGGGTGTAAGCCCCATTGGCATCCACCATCAGGGGGGCTTCCGGGAAACTCCGGCGAAGAGCGCTCAGCACATCGGTATCCCAGCCTGGCTTTATCTTCACCTTAATGCGACGGTAGCCCAGAGAGAGATAGTGCTCAACTCTCGTTAACAGCTCATCCGGGGAATCCTCAATCCCCAGGCTGACCCCGGAGCTGATGGTAAGCCGCTCGCCTCCTAAAAACCGAAACAGCGGCACCCCACGCAGCTTAGCCTCGAGGTCCCAGCAGGCGTTCTCCAACGCTGCCTTTGCCATACGATGCCCGCGAATGGAAACCAGCATATCATACACCACCGAAGCCCCCGCCAACTCCTTGTTGAGCAGCAGGGGCACCAGAAACTCCTTGAGCACATACCAGCAGGTCTCGGTGGTCTCGTAGCTGTAAAGGGGGGCTTTCCCGGCGACACACTCCCCGTAGCCAACCAGCCCATCACCGTAGACTCTTACCAGAACTATGCTCCTGGAATAGGTTCTCCCGAAACTGGTCTCAAAGAAGTGAACCAGAGGGAGCTCAATGTGAATCAGCTCTACTCTGTCAATTTTCACCCGGCTCGCCCTCTTGTTTAGCTTCCTCATCACAGAGGTGGCTTACATGTTAAATTCTCTCTCAAGGTAGTAATAGCTCGCCCCTTCTTCAGTTTGGGGGTCTAAGAATCCGGTTATGGCATAGCCGGCTTTGAAGCTTGTGGTAAGAGCCTCCCGCACGGCGAAAAGCCACTCCCGAGCTAATGCTAAATCCCTGGCTTTGAGTGATTGAATATCGTCGGGTATCGCCACCAGAAGCCCCGCAGCAGTAAGGTCAAGGCGGGAAGCAACAGGCCGAGGAAGTCCCTGCCGATGGCGGACCAAATCCACGGCTTTGACAGTAGGTTTCTCTGCCAGATGCCTACTTCCTTTTTTCTTATTGATATGCTCCTCCACACGGGGAGTGGTCAGATGCCACTCTGCCAGCAGCCGGTCGGTGGGCAATCCTTGATGGAGGATGGAAGTTCCCGGTCCATAGAAATCGACCTCGTACTCCCTGATAATAGCCCCCAATGAGGAGATATTCAACCTGGCATTAGCCCTCTCCAGGGGGTCAAAAGCCCACACAATAAGGTCCATCCCCTTTTCCAGCGCCATCTTCCTCTGCTCGAGCTTCAACAGGCGCCCAATGCCCTGACTCCGGTAATTTTTCTTAACCGCCAGCATATGAGAATAGTGGATCAGTTTCTCACCCTTCAGGGCGGGGAACCCGTAGACAAACCCAATTAGCTCGCCAGCTTTGCTGTAAGCCCCTACTACCACACCACCGAACCTCTGCGCCAGCACCATCATTGGAAGGGGAACAACACTGCGGTCCTCAAACCCCCAGACCTCCTTCTGCAAAT
>JAOUOQ010000050.1 GCA_029880275.1 Candidatus Aminicenantota bacterium
CCGGGAGATCGAGCTGACCGGTGCCTATATCCGAACCCTGATGGAATCAAAGGGCTTGATAGGGGTCATCCATTACGCCAACTGGAGCGCATGGTGGCAGGCGGGGACCTTCACCAACGCATGGTGGCACAATGTGGTCAGCCTCCTTGCCGAGTCTGCCGGCACCAGCCTGGCAACGCCCGTTTTCCAGACTATAAGAGACCTTTCCGGGCAATACAGCAGGGGGCTGGGCAAGATGGGTAATTATCAGCAGATGAACTACCCCAGCCCGTGGCCCGGTGGATGGTGGCGCCTAAGAGATATTGTGGAGTATAATTATTGGGCAAGCATTGGTTTTCTGGAGTCTGCCGCCAGGCATAAAGATATATACCTTAAGAATATGTATCGCATGGCGCAAAACTCTATCAACAAGGGGAAGACCGAGACCCCCTATGCCTACATCGTTCCCATGACCCAGAGAGACCCCAATACTGCTGCTAAGATGCTCAACATCTTCATCGCCAATGGGGCAGAGATACACCAGGCTGAGGAGCCCTTTGAAGTGGAGAATAAGAAATATCCCGCCGGAAGTTATGTCATTCTCATGTCCCAGCCCTACCGTCCCTTCCTTAAAGATATGCTGAGCCCTCAGGTCTACCCCGACCGAAGGCAATACCCGGATGGACCGCCCGAGTTCCCCTTCGACCTTACCGGCTGGACTCTCAGCTACCAGATGGGAGTTGAAGCTATCGAGGTCACCTTCCCCTTTGAAGCAAAGCTCAAGCTGGCAGAAAAGGCAAAGCCGCCAGCGGGCAGCGTCCACGGAAGTGGGAATTACTATATTCTAGACCATGCGGTCAGCGACAGCTTCAAAGCCATCAACCGCCTTTTGAAAGAAGGGTTCAAAGTCTCCTGGGCTACCAAAGACTTCTCTGCCGGCGGTAAGAGCTATCCCGCCGGGTCTATCATTGTATCGGGAGCGGGGATTACCGGCAAGGTGCAATCGCTGGCTAATGAATTTAACCTTATGATACAGGCAGTGGGGAGTGCTCCCCGCGATGTCCTGAGGCTGAAACCTCTGAGATTGGGGCTTTACCAGCCCTGGATGGGCAATGCGGATGAGGGGTGGTGTCGGTGGATATTTGACACCTGGGAGTTTCCCTACACCACCATCCATAATGAGGAAATACGCAGCGGCAACCTGAACAGAGACTATGATGTCATCCTGCTGGCAAGTATGTCACCGCGAAGCATACTCAACGGTTACCCCGAAGGTGCTGTCCCCTCCCAATACGCCGGCGGCATCGGCAACCGAGGGCTTGCCAATCTCATCCAATTTGTCAGAGAAGGGGGAACTCTGATAACCATTGATAGCTCCTCCGATTTAGCCATCGATTATTTCAAAGTGCCGGTGGAGAACATTGTAAGGGATGTGAAGCCGGAGGAATTCTTTTGCCCGGGCACCCTTCTCAGCGTTGAGGTGGATACTACTCACCCCATTGCCTACGGGATGGATAAATTAGCCACCATCATGTTCTCCCGCAGCCCGGTCTTTGAAATCCCCAAACCAAAGGAAGGGAGCCTTGCAGGAAAAGGAGCCTCCACCTCTTCTCCAAAAGTGGTGAGCTGCTACCCTCATATCAGCCCGCTGATGAGCGGATGGATTCTGGGAGAGCAGACTCTGTTTAACAAAGCAGCGCTAGTGGAGGCTGATTATGGCAAAGGGAAGCTCATCATGTTCGGTTTTTGCCCGCAGAACCGCGCCCAGACCCACGGAACCTTCAAGCTCCTTTTCAACTCCCTGTACTATGGTCCGGCGGCAACATCGCAGTGATAAACTAAGGGAGAATAATTGGTAGCGCCTATTTAAGGAGAAAAAGGGAGGGAATATAACTTTTCTTTGCTTCTGAAGAGTGCAGCCCTCTTTCTCTTTTGGAAAGGGAGAAAGAGGGTTTTTTATTGTACGATTAAGATTTTATGCTCCTTTTTAAAAATAAATGGGGAAACTTACGGGATATCAGGCTACCAGCTCCACCCTGGTTCTTGCCAGCTTGTCGTGCCATCCCTGGTTCTTCGGGTTAACAACGATCCACACAAACCCTAAAAGCAGAACAGCCGCAGATATCAGGTATCCAAACCACCTCAGCCAGGCCTTAAAGAAGGTTACCCGCCCTCCATCCTCAGAGACCACCCTAATCTTCATTATCATCTTTCCGATGGTCTGCCCTGAGCTTCCTGTGAAATAGACATAGTAAGCCATGCTTATGAGCAAAAACACAGCCGCAAAGTGAATGGGCAGATTACGGAGGAGCTGAAGGTAGTTGACATTGAGCACCCTGACTGAGGAGAAGAGAATCCCTACCCCGATTATCCCCAGTATCAGCAGGTCAAATATGGCCGCCAGCAGACGGCTCTTGGTCAGTATATCTCTCTCCTCGGCATCCAGATAGTATTCTCTTTCTTCCAAGGAAGGTTGAGGCGGTAGTTTCTCCTCCCTGGCGGAAGTGAGAGGCGGCTCGGGAGGAAGAGGTTGATACTCATCGAATATCCTATCCAGCTCAATCTTCACATCTTCCCTCTCAACCTCTAAAGGTTTGGGCTTCTCCTCTTCCAAAGGGAAAAGGGTGGGATGAGGCTCTTTCTTTTCTTCTCCTGGTGGTGGTGTCTCTGATACCTCTTCCTTTATTTCGCTTTCCGGTTCTTCTCGCTCCAGGAGGAGCTCCTCCCGAATCTCCTTTTCTCTTTGCTTGGAAGCATCCTCCGGCGGCTCCTCCACTCTGGCTTCTGCCTCTTGTTTCTGCGATTTCTCCTGAGCGGCGAGGAATTTTTTCCTCTCTTGAATTTTCTTCAGCCTCTCCCTTAACTCCGCCTTCCAATCCTTAGGGATGGAGGGGGTTGGCGAAGGTCCTTCCTCAGGTGAAAAATCCTTCCTGTCGTCTCCCCCCGGTTCCATCTTATATATAGCTCCATAGGGAGGTGTTATGCCCGGCGATTCAGCTTCCTCTTTGAGGGGCTCTTTCGGCACCTTAGTCAAATCCGCACCACATTCCGGGCATTCAATCGTCCCATCTTCATACTCTTTGCCACATTCAGGACATCTCATAGAGAATACCCCTTCTTTAAAATCTCAATGGTTCACGCTGTAACTTTATATACAATACTATCAGATAAAAAGGAGCAATTCAATAAAAAAGGATTATATGATGATTGACATCTTTATGAACTATCTGATATTATAATTTTTCAGCTTTTAACTGCGTTATTCATTGCCTAAAGGAGGGTGAGATTGAAGACTGTTATAGAGTCGGTGCCAAACTTTAGTGAGGGACAGAGGGGCGAAGTCATCTCGGCTATTGTCAACCGAGTAAAGGAAGTGCCCGGGGCGAAAGTGCTGGATATATCGTCCGACCCCGACCATAACCGCTCGGTACTCACCATGGTAGGGGATCAGGACTCCCTCAAGGGAGCCATTCTTGGTCTCTTTGAAAAGGCGGTAGAACTCATCGACCTCACCAAGCACCAGGGTGAGCATCCCCGCATGGGAGCGGTCGATGTAGTTCCCTTTGTCCCCATAAAAGGGGTAACCATGGATGATTGTATCTCTCTGTCCAAGGAGCTCGGAGAGGAAATCGCCGAGAAGTTCAACATACCTGTCTATTTTTACGAGGAATCTGCCACCAGAGAAGAGAGGCGCAACTTAGCCTATATCCGTAAAGGTCAATTTGAGGGTTTCTTTGAAAAGATAAAGCTCCCTGAGTGGCAGCCTGATTGTGGTTCTGCCAAAGTGCACCCCACCGCCGGGGTAGTGGCTGTAGGCGCCAGGGAGTTCCTCATCGCTTACAATGTGAATTTAGGGACCGACAACCTCGAAGTCGCCTCTAACATCGCTAAGGCAGTGCGGCACATCTCGGGTGGACTCCGCTATGTCAAAGCCCTGGGGATGACCATGGAGGAGAGAAAGCTTGTCCAGGTTTCTATGAATCTGGTCAATTATAAAAAGACTCCTATTTATCGGGTCTTTGAACTTATAAGGGCTGAAGCTCGTCGTTACGGAGTCCCCATTGTGGGCAGCGAGATTGTGGGATTAGTGCCCAACGATGCCTTGCTTGGCGCGGCTGAGTATTACCTCCAGATAGAAAATTTCTCCCCATCACAGGCTATTGAAAACAGGCTCGCCGAAGAGTAGTAAGAAAGCATCACATGCGGGCTATATATCCCTTGAGGGAGGCTTCTCCCGTATGGGCTCCAGGCCGAGGCTTTTTATCCTCCGATGGAGGGCAGTACGGTCTATCTGAAGGGCTTTTGCCGCTCGGGTGATGTTGAAATTATTTTCCTTTAATTTTCTCAAAATAAGCTCCCTCTCAAAGTAGTGCCTTGCTTCTCTCAAGGAAGAAAAGGAGTAGAGTTCCCTGTCTTCTCCCTCAGCCCGACCCTTAAGAGCCATCTCAACTGCCTCTCTGCTAATCTGATGAGAGGGAACCATTATAACCAACCGCTCCACCAGGTTTTTCAACTCCCTGACATTGCCGGGCCAACTGTACTGTTGGAGCTGCTTGATAGCTTCGGTGGTTACCTGTTTAGGTTTCTGCCCATGTTCGCGAGAGAAAAGCTCCAGGAAGTGGGATACCAAAAGGGGCAAATCTTCCAGCCGCTCCCGTAAGTGAGGGACATATAACGGAATAACATTTAGCCTGAAGTAGAGGTCATCCCGGAAGTTCCCCTTTTTTATCTCCTCTTCAAGATTCTTATTGGTAGCTGCGATAACCCTGATGTCAACCTCTATAGGCTCTCCTCCACCTACTCTCTCGAACCGCTGCTCCTCCAATACTCGCAGGACCTTGGATTGGGTTTTATAGCTCATATCCCCCACTTCGTCGAGGAAAAGGGTTCCTCCGTCAGCCTGCTCGAACTTCCCCACCTTATCGGTAATCGCCCCGGTAAAGGAGCCCTTTACATGACCAAAAAGCTCGCTTTCGATGAGCTCATCGGGTATGGCTGCGCAATTAACCTCCACGAAAGGAGCTGATGCTCTCAAGCTCGACCTGTGTATAGCCCGGGCCACCAACTCTTTTCCGGTGCCATTCTCTCCGAAGATCATCACCCTTCCGTTGGTGGGTGCAGCAATCATAATCTGCTCCTTCAACTTCTTCATGGCGTCGCTCTCTCCGACTATAGCATACCTATCCTCTAACTTTGCCTTTAGAAGCCGGTTCTCTTCTTCCAGCCTCTTTTGTCTCAGGGCATTATTTATCACCAGGAGGGTTTTATCGAGGGAAAGGGGCTTTTCTATAAAATCGAAAGCTCCCAGCTTGGTCGCCCTGACAGCCATCTCCACATTGGCATGCCCGGAGATCATAATTATTCCAGCAGGGTAACTACCGGCTTTGAGTTTTTCTAAAATCTGTAGCCCATCGAGGCGGGGAAGCCAGACATCAAGCATCACCAGGTCGAAGAGCTCCTTCCTGGTCAGTCGCAGACATTCTTCTCCACTGGAGCAGGTCTTCACTGCAAAGCCTTCGTCTTCCAGAATACCTCTGAGTGAGGAGCAGACTCCCTCCTCATCGTCCACCACTAAAATCTTATCTTTAGCCATCGCTCTAAATAGTGAGGATTAAGGATGTTATCCCTGCAGGGGCAACTCGATGATAAATTTAGCCCCCCTTGGGTGGTTCTCTTCCACTCGCACAGAACCGTGATGGTCTGATATAATCTTGCTCACAATAGACAGACCCAAACCGGTTCCCTTGGGCTTGGTAGAGAAATAGGGCATAAAGAGTTTATCCTTATCATCGGAATTGATTCCATGCCCCTGGTCACTCACTATTATTTGCACCCTCTGCGACGAGGGATTGTAGCTGGAACTAATGACAACCTTCCCACTTTCGTCCATCGCCTCTATAGCGTTATCGATCAGGTTGATAAAGACCCGCTTCATCTGTTCGGGGGCAACCATTATCTGGGGGAGCTGAGGGGAGAATCTTTTCTCTATCTGAATCTTTTTGGTGTTTCCCTCGTAAAGCAAAAGGGTATCTTCTATTATATGATGAAGATCGCAAAGAACCGGCTTAGGCTCGGGCATCCGGGCAAACTGGGAGAATTCGTCGACCAGAGCCTTCAGTGTGTTTGCCTCCTGAATAATGGTTCTGGTGCACTCATCTATAATTTTCCCATCCTCCCCTTTCTTTGTGTACTTTTTCTTTATCCTCTCGGCTGATAGCTGAATGGGAGTGAGGGGATTTTTAATCTCATGAGCTAATCGCTGTGCTACATCGCGCCAGGCAGCCATCTTTTGAGCCTGGAGCAGCTCGGTCAGCTCATCCAGCACGATAACCAGCCCAAGATATTTTTGTTCCTTATCTTTAAGTGTGATTAAGCTAAAGGAGAAGGTTGACTTCCTCTGGTCCACCGATAGGGTGAGTTCGATCTCCATAAAGGGTTCATGGCTCTTCCTCACTTTCTTGATAATCTCCCTGACCTCCTGCAAATGGGGTGCAGAAAAGACCTTTCTGTAATTGACTCCGATGAGGTTCCTCCCATCCAGTTTGAGCATTTTGATGCCAGCAGGGTTAATGGTGCTGAGCTCACCACTCTTGTTCAGAGAGATGATCCCAGCAGTTATGTTTTCTAACAGCGTTTCTATGTAACTCCCCCGTCGCTCCAGCTCAAGGGTGGTTTGCTGCTGCTCTATGTTGGATTGCTCTATTTTCTGTTTGCTGGTCTTCAACTCCTGGGTCATCAGGTTGAATGAATCGAGCAAAACACCCATCTCATCTCCCGCCCGGCTTTGAATCCGATAATCTAAATTACCGGCGGAGATCTCTCTGGTCGCCTGGGCTAACTTCTGGATGGGGATGGTGATTCCTTTAGAAAGATATAACCCTAACCAGACTGCCGAGAAGATTATCACCAATGTTATCATTAAGAAGAGGAAAAGAAAGGAGCTCTTAATATCCTTTCTATGCAGAAGGGTTTGTTGATGGTCCTCCAGATCGCCCTGGAGGGCTCCGGCTTTGACAGCAATGGTGGGGCTGATATAAAAGCCAACTACTGCCACCCCATACGGTCTGCCGCCAGAGGCAGAGGAGAAAATGGGAACTCCACTGCGAATGAGCAGACCATTTCCCATAGGTTCCCTTAAAGAAAATCCCTCTCCTTGTAGAGCTTTTTTTATAAACCCAGGGGGAACATCCTGGTAGAAAGCGAGGGGGATATGGGGATTGACAATGGGAGGAATCAACTCCTCCTCACCCAGATAGATGTTTACCAAATCCAGATGGGCATCTTTCAGCAGAGATTTAAGGAAGCGGTCCTGCAGCCAGAATTTCTTCTCCAGAAGATTCTCCTTGGTTACATAGGTGCTGATATCCTGAGCAAACTCCTGCGCCCTCTGCTGATAATCGCGAAAATGCTCCTCGGCAATTTCCATGGCAGAGCCGGTCATGCGAGTGACGGGAGTGCTCAGCCATCTGTCCACACTCTTCAGGATGAGGTCAGAAGCGATTACAAAGAGTAATACGGTGGGAATAATGGATAGACCAATGAAGCTGATCACCAGTTTGGTCTTAAACTTAGAACCCAGAACTCTCTTTTTCCGCTCAATGTAAAGCTTTATTATGTTTCGAAACAGAATGATAAGCAGGACAAATACGAGAATGATGTTTACATTGAAGATTACATAAATAAGAACTGTGTTGGCAATGTAAGAAGGGGCGAAGGCGGGTTTACTCTGCAAATAATAGATTACGGCTGTTAAAGTCAGTATAATAAGGAGTAAGCCGCCTAATATCAGAAACTTATATCTCTTATTTCCTCTTCCACTGCCATCCATGCCCTTAAACCTTTTTAAAAGAAAAGCTCCATCTTTCGGGCAAGAAAAAACAATAGCAAAATCCTCTGCAAGATAAATTTATTCTAATCAATTATAAGGTAAAAAACAAGAGAATTTTAAGAAATGGGTAGCTTTATCTCACAGTAATATAAGCTTTTTCAGGCTTTAGACCAGCCGACCCCTTCTTGGGATAAAGCTGGGGCTTTTAAGGCAGGTACTGGTACCGTGGAAGGTGGGCTAACGAACTCCCAGCATTCCCTCTCTTTCAGAATTTTCTTCACCAGCTCAATGTGAAGGGAATGCCCCCCCTTCACTGCTACCAAGTGCCCTATCAATTGATGCCGTAAAAAAGCGAGGTCTCCGATGGCGTCCAGAGCTTTATGACGCACAAGCTCGTTTTCAAAACGGAGGCTCTTGTTAAGGATGGTGCTTTCGCCAATAATTATGGCGTTGTCCAGCGATCCCCCTTTGGCATAGCCGTTCTTTCGTATCTTTTCTACCTCTTTCAGAAATCCGAATGTGCGGGCGGGAGCTATTTCCTCGGCAAATGTCTTGGGGCGAATCGGTAAGCTTATCTTTTGCCTGCGTATTAAAGGATGCTCAAACTCGATGGTATAGGTGACCCTGAAGGTTGACGAGGGTAAAAGTGCAATACTCTTGCCTTTATACTCAATTCTTATGGGCTTTTTAATCTTGATTACACGGCGATAACTATTAAGATTTTTTATCTCTGCTTCGTGGAGCAAATAGATAAAGGGAGCAGCACTTCCATCCATAATGGGAATCTCTTGAGAGCTAAGCTCAATTATCAAATTGTCAATCCCCAGAACATGAAGGGTGGCTAACAGATGCTCTACCGTTTCGATGGAGACATTGCCCCGACGAATAGAAGTTGCATACCTTGTTTTAGACAGAAACTTAACCAGCGGTTTTACTGCGAAGTTTTTCAGGTCAGTCCGTTTAAAAATGATGCCGGTGCCAGCTCCTGCAGGCTTAAACCTGAGGCTTACCTCTTTTCCTGAATGAAGTCCTATACCAGAGCAACTGACCTCCTTCCTGATCGTCTTCTGCCTGAACATATCTTCCTTTCGTTATAAATAAAATATATAGCAAATATTATACCATATAAATTAAAAAATTGGATAGTCAATTATCCCTTTCCTTATTAATGAATTACTGTTGATACTCTTTTATTGAAATAAGGGAGCATCTTGCCGTTTTGTGTTGCAAATGCCACAATATTTAACCTATACTGTAGCAAAGAAGCCACACCTCCCCTACCCCTCTCCTC
The DNA here is from genome assembly GCA_029880275.1 of Candidatus Aminicenantota bacterium. Classification (GTDB taxonomy): domain Bacteria; phylum Acidobacteriota; class B3-B38; order Guanabaribacteriales; family B3-B38; genus Guanabaribacterium. The sequence goes on from JAOUOQ010000050.1 coordinate 9,099, forward strand.
CAGGCAAGTCGAATTTCTTCAACTTTTTATATTCTGGCCCCTGAGGTTTCAAGATACTCTGGAAAAGATAAAAGCAGCCCACAGCTGCTTCCCCGAAAAATAGCTCCTGTCGCTTACCGATGGCGTTCACCCACTCATTTTGGTCTCTTAACTGCTTGATTCTTCCGATAGTCAAATGAGGGCTGAAAGCTCTTTTCTCTGGTGTAAAGCCCAAATCTCTCACCAAGGTCTCAATTTGCGAATAAAGCTGCTCTATCTGGTTCCCTTGCGACTCCATACCGACCCAGATAACCCTCGGTCTTGAGAGATTGGGAAAAGCCCCGAGACCTTTAATGCTTATTTTAAAGGGGGTGACCTCTCTTCCGCCCTTTGGAAGGATCTGGCATAATTGCTCTATTTTCTCCTCCGGCACCTCTCCCAGAAATCTTAAGGTGATATGAATATTAGCAGCCTCTACCCATTTGACTGAGGATCTAACCTCCCTCATTAACTCTTTCTGGAGTTTACCAATCTCCTCCTTCACTGCCGAAGGAATATCTGCTGCAATAAAAGCTCTCATTCCTCTGAGTAAAAAAATAAATCCCTAAATAATTTCAAAAATAAAAAACCCCCATACCATATAGGGGCCCACTTTTTCTAAAAGAGGATGGAAAGCCCTGCTGTGATCTTCCGTGGGAAGCCGAGGGGGTTAAGCTCTCTGAGGTTGAAGAAGCTAACTGCCCGGTCATCGAGGAGGTTTTTCAACAGCAGGTAGAACTCACCCCGGGCATCCCCTTCCCAGGGCAGGGAGAACCCCTGTCGCACCTGCAGGTCAAACGAAGAAAGGCTCCCCAGCCGCCTCAGCTCACTGCTCCCCTTTACATGACCCAGCTGCATGCGGTAGGTAGCCAGCAGCCGGGTCCCGATGGGCTCTAT
>JAOUOQ010000289.1 GCA_029880275.1 Candidatus Aminicenantota bacterium
TTTTCTGATATCCACACAAAGGTCACATTTGGAAATGTAGCCTTCGCTCGACTCCGGGTAATCAAAATCTCTGGCAAATAGGAAAAGCCCCTGAAAATCCTGGCTAATTAAGAATCCCAGAATCGGATGCCTCTTAAGGTCTATCCCCTTTTTTAATAGCTCATCCAACACGCGCCAGCTGCCCAGGGAAATTCCTCCGCAATAGCCGGGCAGATAATTCCCATAGTTATCGAAATGATTGTGCCAGTTTCTCAGGAAAGGAGGCTGACAGGGTTCGTCAAAAAAGTAATCCGGAGGATATTTCGAGTAAAATTGCCTCAACCGGTAGGCTGCCCTTCCCATCAAGAATAACTCCACATTGGCTCCCAAATCCTCCCGTTGTGCATGTAGGTAATCTTCTAACGAGAGCTTGCCGGTAATGCCCAGCTTCTTAAACCGAAAATAATACGCTGACTGATACACCATAAGGTTCTCAGCGAATACTTTGTGAGCGACTCTGATCCCTCTCTCTGTTCTCTCAAACGGAACATATTCCAGGAAGAACGGGTTGACAGAAATTAAAATCCCCCTGAGTCCCCTTTCTTTGAGCAGCTGGAGCTTCTCTCTGGTCACCTTATCATCGGAGCACCAGTAACAATTGGTCTCCACAAACGTTGAGGGGATATTGAGTTCATGGGCAATGCCCACCGCTTTCAGCAGAAGCTCGTAATTTAAGAATGGCTCGCCCCCGGTAAAGTGAAGACCATGGTTCAGACTCACCCTCTCAGGACCGTAAAGACTGGGTTTAATCTTGCCGACCAACTGGCTCAAAATCGACTTTACATCTTCCTCCGAAATCCATCCCTCCCACCTGGGCGAGCAGGCATACATACAGTGTCGGCACTCAGCATTGCATTGGTAAGAAAGGATTAACCCACCGGAAATTGGCTCGGGCAGCTTTGCTTTACTCATTACTCCTGGTAGTGTAACATCAATTGCGTGCGTGAGGCAAATGAGAGGAGGTCAACCTTTGACATTCTAAAATAGAGATTATAGAATAATGAGCAGCGGAGAAGCCTCTGAGGATTTTTTGCTTAGGTCTTTTTGAGATTCAGCGCTCATGGGACGCGGCCTGAGTAGAACACGAAAGTAAGGAGCGGCTGCATGCGAGAGCTTTTTATCTCCGGGGGATGTGTTATCTTCCTTGTATTCTACTTATTGTGGGAACGATTTCTGCTCACCAGGAGAGCTCAAAGCATCCCTCTTAAAATCTGTGTCACGGGGACCAGGGGAAAATCGAGCGTCACCAGGCTCATAGCTGCATCCTTGAGAGAAGCTGGCTTCACAGTGCTCGCCAGAACCACGGGCTCCAAACCGGTGGTCATCTATCCGGACGCAGCGGAAAAAGAGGTCAAGCGGAGAGGCTCTCCTTCTATTCTGGAAGGGAAAAAGATACTTAAAATTGGCGAGCAGCTTCAGGTTAAGGCTCTGGTGTGGGAAATGATGAGTATCCATCCCGAGTGTGGCTACACGGAATCGATTCGGATGTTGAATCCCCATATCCTGGTCATCACCAATGTTCGGCTCGACCATCTGGCGCAGATGGGGTCGTCAATAAAGGAGATGGCTGACTGCTTTGCCTCTTACATCCCTCAAGGAAGTACGGTCTTTGTTCCCGGGGAAGAATTCTACCAGGCATTTAAGACAAGAGCGGAAAAAATAAACGCAAAGCTCATTCAAGTCGCTGAAGATTATGGTGATGAATATTTGAACGCAGAGAAAAAATTTCCCCGCTTTGAGTTTAAAGAAAACATCCGCTTAACTCTGGCGGTGACTGACTTCTTGAAAATAGACCGGAAAGATGCTCTTCGCGGGATGGCGAAGGCGCAGCCAGATTTTGGCAGCCTCAAGATCTGGACCGCAGATTTCGGCACACCACCCCACCGCTGGTATCTCGTCAACGGCTTTGCCGCCAACGACCCGGTGTCCACCAGGAAGGTGTTAGCCCGCCTCCGGGAGAAGAAGCTCTTGGAAAGAAAACGAATTGTCGGTCTTCTTAATCTCAGGCGCGACAGAGGCGATAGAACCATCCAGTGGTTGAATGCCCTGAAAAAGGAGGAGTTTCCTGAGGTTCATAAGCTCTTCTTTATCGGAGCCCATGCGCATGCGCTGAGGCGGAAGCTGAGATTATTGCCCGATACCTCGCTGTCTGTCCTCAAAGCGCAATCTCCTGAAAAAATCATGCAGCAGATTTCAGCCGCAGAGAAAGGAGAGGCTGTTCTGGTGGGCATGGGAAATATAGGCGGGATTGGCAGAGACCTGGTGAATTACTGGGAGAAAATGGGAACACCCTATGACTTATGAGACGCTGTTTATCGGAATTGTCATCGCGGTGATTTATATTGAGTTCATGGATATCTATCCCGGAGGAATTATTGTTCCCGCTTATATAGCGCTATATCTTGACCAACCACTCAAAGTCCTGGCTACCATTGCGGTGGCTTTCCTGAGCCTTTATACCTATAAGGTGCTGTCTCGTTATCTCATTCTTTTTGGAAAAAGAAGATTTGTGATGATGGTTCTACTCGGAGCGCTCTGGGCACAAGTCTGGTCTTTGGTGTTACCGCATTTTTTCGCTTCTCCCTCAGAGCTTAGAGCAATCGGCTG
>JAOUOQ010000051.1 GCA_029880275.1 Candidatus Aminicenantota bacterium
GAGCAACTTTGATAAGGTCCATGCCCATGAGACCGGGCACATCTACTGGGCGGGTGACGAGTACTATGTGGCTGGCTATGGCGGTTGTGCTGGATGTGGTTACACCTACTCCGGGTCTAACGGCACCCGCAACGGAAACTGCGTGAAGGGTGGATGCGGTCCGGGATACGACTGCATAATGAATAACAACGAGTGGACTTTGTGCAGCTACACCCCTCGACAGATAGGTTGGGATGAGATTTACCCCCGCTCCCTGGTGGTCACCGCCCACGGCAATGGAGGAAGCTCTGTGGTAAAGGTGTGGAACACCCAGAACAACACCGTGCTATTCAACCAGGCCGTCTTCGGTGCGGGGAACACTAACGGAGAGGTGATGGTCGCCTCTGGTGATGTGGACGGCGATGGGCTGCCGGAACTCATCTGCGGGCATGGAACTGACGGTAGTTCAAGCGTGAGAGTATTGGAACTCGATGGGACCGAGATAGCTAACTGGAAAGCCTTCGGCGCAGCAAACCTCAATGGGCAAGTCCATGTGGCAGCCGGTGATGTCGATGGGGATGGCACGGATGAGATAATCTGCGGACAGGGATGGGGCACTTCCTGGGTAAAAGTATTTGAGTACGACGGCACTCCGATAAAGAGCATAAAGGCCTTCGGGGCTGTCAATACAAACGGCGAGGTGAATGTAGCCTCCGGCGATATAGATGCTGATGGTACCGATGAGATAATCTGCGGGCATGGTTGGTCAGGGAAAAGCTGGGTCAAGGCATTTGAGCTCAATGGGACCCAGATATTCAACTTGAAAGCGTTCGGCGCCGCTAATCCAAACGGGGAAGTTAATCTGGGAAGCGGAAATGTGGATGGCGATGCGGATGACGATATCATTTGCGGACATCACCAGGGCGGTAGTTCCCAAGTAAAGGTTTTTACCCTACAGGGGTGGCTCCTCACTTACTTTAAGGCCTTTGGAGCTTCCAACTCCGCCGGTTCGGTCTATGTAGCCAGCGGCAACCTGGATGGGGATGTCAGCGACGAAATCATCTGCGCTCACGGCATCATAGCGTATGGTGGCTCCTGGGTGAAGGTATTTGAGCGGGATGGGTCTCTGATCTGGAACAAGAAAGTTTTTGGAGCTGCCAACAGTCAAGGCGAGGTGCCGGTCTCAGGCTTCGGCGGGGCTAACAAAGGGTTGACCTACGGCTACACCCAGTATATCCCAGCATACGGTGTCCAAGATGAGTATGAGTTCTGGGCGAATGCCGGGGCGGTGGTGACCATCTTTGTCGACCGGCTCTCCCCCAATCACAACCCGGAGGTCGCCCTGGTGGATACCGATAACAGCACCATCCTTGCCCAGGCAGATAACAATGTCCCCTGCTCCATTACCGGTACCAGTGCTTGTGGTAAGATAATCAGCTACACCTTACCAACAAGCGGGGTCTACTACATCTGGGAAAGCGATGGGTTAGTTGGTCATTATGGCTGGTACAAGCTCTATTTAACCGTGGAATCGGGCTTTGCCAGCAACCTGACCCTCTATGCAGACAATGTGACCGACAAGTTCGCACCACCGGCAAGCAAGAAGAAGGCTGCTGAAAAGTAGCAGGCTATAAAAGACGCTTTCTCCCCAGGGGGTGGGAAAGCCCCCTGGGGATTTTTTATTACTTAATAGAGCATATCAGATTTGGCTGATACTCATAAGAAGATAATTTACATTCCAAGCCTGAATCAAATTAACCTATGGAGATGATTTTGTAGCCAAGTTGTAATCTCAGGGTATAAGATGTTTACTTGAGAATTTGAAGCACACTTAATGGTGTTTCCCCTGAAGGAGCATCATCTCTTCTTGAAATACCCTTGACAAATATGGTAATTTATGTTAGTAATTTTTACTATTATTTAATTATTCAGGTTCTCAAGCTCAGGGTGTATGATATTGAGAAAGGGAGGGTCATTTCGTTTTCATAGAAGAGTTATACAAGGTAGGGGAAACAATCTCTTAAAAAATTTAGCTATGGGGAGAATTTTATCTCTCGCAGGATGAATTGGAAGAAATCATTATGGCGCCTTTAGTGTTTGTGGTTATCGTTAATTATAATGGGAGGGAGCACATCAACGATTGCCTGGAGTCCTTACAAAAAGTCGATTATCCCAATTTCAAGGTTGTCATCTCGGACAATGGCTCTACTGATGGGTCGGTGGAGCTGATAAAGGGAAAATACCCTTCAGTAAAGGTCATTGAAAATCACGCCAATCTCGGCTATGGCAAAGGGAACAATGTGGGCATACAGTATGCCCTGGAGCACGGTGCCGACTATGTCTTCCTTCTGAACCTGGACACCATAGTTGAACCGGATTTTCTGACCAGGCTGGTCGATACCTGCCAGGCTGACACCTCTATAGGTATTTGCGGCCCCAAGGTGATGAACTTTCCCTCTCAGAAGGTAATCCAATCACTGGGGGGGACCTATAAGCTGTGGAAAGGCATTCCCCGCCGTATCGGTAAGGACGAGGCTGACCGCGGACAGTTCAAGGAACCCCGGGAGGTGGACTGGATTCACGGGTGTGCCATGATGATCAAAAGGGAGGTTTTTGAAAAGATAGGTCTATTTGACGAACGATTTTTCCTCTTCTACGAGGAGACCGACTTCTGTTGCCAGGCAGCTAAAAACGGTTTTAAAATCGTCGCCGTGCCTCAGAGTGTGATATTTCATAAATACCGGGTATCCACCGGTTTTCTTAACCGGCTTTTTGTGTATTACTATACCAGAAATGCCCTTTTATGCATGAAGAAGAATGCGCTGTGGTATAATTGGTTGACTTTTCCTTTTTTTTTCATCTTTTATCAATGCGCTGGCTTCTTTTATTTGACAATGAGGCGGGGAGGGAAATCGACCTCCATGATCTTCTGGGGCATCATTGACTTTCTGAGGGGAAACTTCGGCAAGCGGGAAGGTCTTTGGTAATATGGGCAGTTACACAATAGTATAAGAAAATGAAGGTTGGAATATTAGGCGGGGGTTTAGCGGCGTTAGAGCTGGGAAAACGACTAAAACAGCTGGGGTATGACTTTATCATTTTGGAGAAGCACGCTGAGGTTGGGGGGCTGTGTCGCACCCTGAGCTCCGGGGACTTCAAATGGGACTTCGGTGTGCATGCCATATACAGCAAGAACCAGCAGGTGATGGATTACCTAAGGGGGCTTCCCATAGAGTATGAGCACCACAACCGAACAGTAAGAATTTGCCACTGGAAGGGAGACCAGATATACTCACTGAATTATCCGTTTGAAAATGGGCTGGGAGACCTTCCTCTGGAGGATAAGATAGATTGCCTGATGGGATATATACAATCCTATCGGCAGGGGAGAAGAAAATTTCACAGCCTCAAGGAGTGGATTGAGCAAGGCTTGGGCTACGGCATCGCCAGGCACTTTATGATCCCTTACAATCGTAAGATATGGAACTGCGAGCTGAGTAAAATCTCCCTCGACCTGGTCAAGAACAAGATTGAACCCGCCCCCCTGGAGGAAATCATAAAAAGTGTCCTTGGAATAGAGACCATTGGTCGCGCCTATCAGGCGAAGTTCATCTATCCCAAAAAGGGCATCGGAGAGCTGACCCGGGTTCTCTCCATGCCCATCCAGGAGAATATAAGGCTTGACAGCAAGGTCACCCGGCTGGTCAATGGCAGAAAGGGGTGGAAGGTCTTCTGCAATCATACAGACCATCATTACCAGGTGGACCTCATCGTATCCACCATGCCGCTGGTGGAGCTCCTCAAGCTGGTAGACTTAAGCGGATTGGAAAAGAGTTACAAAGTGTTGAGGTACAATTCAACCTATTTCTTCCTGGTGGGGCTTAAAAAGGGGTGTCGCTTTCATAATTTCGGCAATTGTCACTGGGTATTCTTTGCCGGTGAAGAGGTATTCTACCGCATAACCTTTATGAACAACTTCTCCTCTGCTTTCCCCCCCTCATTAGTAGTGGAGATAACCTTTAAAGGGAAGGCTGCCAGGATGCCGGCAAAACAGCTCATCCCCTGTTTAATCAACGACCTGAAAAGATGCCGGATTATCCGCTCGGAAGATGATGTAGCTGTCGTCGATAATGTGTTGTACCATTACACCTATCCCATACCCACGGTAGACTCCGAAAGGATAAAGAGAACCGTCAAGCGGGAGCTGAAGAAGCACAAGATATATCTTTTCGGCAGGAGCGGTGCCTGGGAATATATCAATATGGATGGGGTAGTGGAGAAGGTTGGGAAGTTTATCGAGGAGAACGGATTTCAGGGGTGAACCCCAAAATCCCCTTATCCTATAATGAAACAAGGCTGTCTTGTATCTGTTATAATTTCTAATTTTAACGGAAGAAAAGAGCTGGAGGAGCTTCTCCCCTCGGTGTTTAACACCAAACTTGGGGGGAGATACGAGGTTTTATTGGTGGATGGAAACTCCACCGATGGGAGCCTTGAATATGTCAGGGAGCATTACCCCCAGGTGAATATAATCATCGACGAGACAAACCAGGGGCATTCTGCCGGCATAAATATGGGGCTGGAAGCATCGCAGGGTCGATATATCGCCTTGCTGGACAACGATGTAGTGGTGGAGCCAGGGTGGCTGGAGAACAGCCTTAAGACCTTTCAACGCCATCCGAGGACGGCAGCCGTTCAGTGCAAGCTCATCTCATATTTCGACCACACCAAGATAGACAGCGCCGGCGGAGTGATGGACCAATACGGCTGGTTCTCCGAAAGGGGGAGGCTTTACGGTTCTCCAGAGGAGGATAGGGGGCAGTATGATAAAGAAGAGCCCATCTTTTCGGGATGCAGCGCTGCTCTGATAGTGGACAAAAAGGCTCTGGAAGAGATTGATGGATTCGACGAGAAATTCTTTATTTGCTATAATGATGCTGATGCCTGCTGGAGACTCCGACTGCAGGGATATGAGATACTTTTCGCTCCCGATGCTATCGTATATCACAAGCGCCAAGAGACTTTCAACAAGAGGCTGCCGAAGGAGGGTCTGGTGATGCATCGGGCAAAAAATTTGATTATGATGATTATGAAGAACTTCGAGTTGAAAAAGCTCCTTTTTGCCCTTCCCTTAGGGGTCGTCTCAGAGCTGGGGTTAGCTACCACCTGGCTTTTGACAGGAAATCTAAGGCCCGCCGGGGCGGTAATCAAAGGGCTTTGGTGGAACTTGCGGCACTTCCCTTATATCTTGCGGAGTAGGAGAATAATCCAGAAGAGGCGACAGGTCTCTGATGTTCTCCTCTCCCCTTTGATGTTAAAGGGAAGCCTTCTTTTTAGCCAAAAGAATCTGAGTCGTTTTCTGATAAGATGAGAAGATACTATATACTGATTTTTTACTTGCTTATATCTCTCTTTATCTTCCGCAACATCATCGCTCAGCCAGGGTTTATCGGCTATCGTCACGACTGGAACATCCCCCCATTCAGGGAGCAGCTCCTGAAGATGGCATCTTATACTGATGGATTATCCGCCTGGAACCGCTCCCAGTTGGGCTCTCCCACTTTCTACCCGACTTTAGCCTTTTTCAACCTATTTTTAGCCCTGCTGGGATTAATCGGCTTTAACGGAGCCATTGTTACCAAGCTGCTTTTAGTGGTTCTCCTCAGCCTCATTGGCTGGTCAATGTATTATCTGGGGATAACCCTGAAGCTGGGGAGGGGGGCTTCCTTTCTGGCAGGGTTTCTCTATATGCTCAATCCTTTTGTCTTCAATCGCATCGCCGGAGGCAACCTCCCCGAGCTGGTCTCCTATGCTCTTCTCCCCCTGCTGATAGCCGCCATGGAAAAGTCGATGGCGGAGAGGGAGAAGCCCTATCCCTTTGCTGTCCTTGCAGGTCTGGCTTTAAGCTTAATGTCTGTGCAATTTCAGTATCTTATACTCGGTGGTTTATTGATTTTGCTCTACTCCCTCTTTGCCTCCCAGAGGAGAGAGCTGGGGAAAAGGGTGAAAGCTCTTTTGGTGGTTGGGGGAGTTTTTTTCCTTTTGAACAGCTTCTGGATTCTGCCCATCTTTCAGAAGTATCAGCAGATGAACCGCCTGACCAAAGGGGTGGAGAGCCTCCGCTTTGTTGAACTGTGGAGCCCCAGATTTAGCGAGGTCATACGGCTGCAAGGGAATCGAGCTGCCTTCTTTGAAAACAGCCTGAGGGAGTCTTTTCTCCCTTATAGCTTATGGATGGGGCTGAGTTTCCTTCTCCCCTTATTGGTGATTGGCTGTGTGCTCTCTTTGAAAGCTAAAAGGAGATTGACCCTGTTTGTGGTGTTTACCTTTATGCTGGCCCTCTTCTTCTCCAAAGGGACTAATCCCCCTCTGGGAGGTGTATATGGCTGGCTGTATCTGAACCTACCCTTTGCCACCATTTTTAGAGAGAGTTATCGAATCTCGGCAGTGGTTGCCTTCTGTTACGCTCTGATGCTGGGTATATTTGTGGGGAACCTATCCACCCGCTGGAAAAAAGGTGAGAGTGATGGGAAACCGGCTCCAAAGAGGAGTTGGATTTCTCCCTGGAAGATTAACCTTATGGTCATCCTGTGCATCATCTTATTTTGCAATCCCTTCTTCAGCGGAGCGATCGAAAAGAACCTCCAGGTCAACAGATTACATCCCGAATATAAGAAGAACTACTCCCAGATAGCGAAGCTCCCCGGAGAGTTCCGCATTCTTTATGAGCCGTTGATTATCCCCATGAAGCCCAAGAAGAACCTTTTCGGTGGAGTAGACCCTTTAATCAGCTACCCACCAAAGCCATCGGTGGGTAACTACATACCTTTAGCCTTCAACAAATTCTTAGCATTGAACTTGAACGATGACCACCCTATGCTTCTCCAGCATCTTCTGAATTTTATGTGCATTAGATATCTTATGATGAGAAAAGATTATATCTCCGATTTTAGGGAATTTGCCTGGTATGTGAATAAATACCCCGATAGATATGGGCTGTGGGATAGTAAAAAGGCATTGAATAATATTAAAAAGTTATCCCTCGAGGAAGACAAGAAGTGGAGCTCAGGCAAAATAACAGTATTCTCCAATAAAAGTGCCTATCCCTTTATCTATGGGGTCAATCCCGAGGAACTTTATTTCTGCGGCACGAACCTATCCTGGCTGGATGACCTCAAACTCAATAAGGGGCTCACCCTGTCAGACTATCGGTATTGCAACCCTCTCGCAGGGGAATCCCCCCTCAATATAATGCTTCTCAATAACGACCAGTTAGAACTCACGCTCTCACTGGTGGATAGCTCTTACAAATTATACCCTCATCAATTTGCCACCGAAATAGACGCCAAACGGGGATGGGTCAATCTCTTGCAGTGGAACAGCTGGTGGTGGTATAATTGGGATTATACTATGGAAGGGGGAGAGACGACTTTTACCCGAGCACATACTACCCTAAAATTTCCTCTGGCTATCTGGAGAGAGACAAATTACAGTGTATTTATTAAGGCATATCAGGGATTCAAGAGCGGGAGAATAGCTGTCGAATTGGCTGGCCAGGAGTTCACGCTCAATACCAAGAGTGAATTCAGCAAAGGATTCCGATGGTTTTATCTGGGAAGTATGTCCCTTCGCAAAGGGAGATACCGGGTGATAATGAGTAACCTGGAAGGGGAAAGTGCGGTGGCGAAGCTGGCAGTGTTGCCAAGCGAAGAACTTGCTTTGGCCCAGGAGCTGGCTTTCAATATATTACGGAGTTCAAGGGTGGGCTATCTATTTACTAATTATTGAAAGAAAGTGGAAAAAGACCAACTCCTTTCTGTAATCATACCCGCCTTCAATGAGGAGCGAAGGATCGGGAAAACGCTGGACCACATCAGAGATTATCTGACAGAGAAGAACATCAATTATGAATTAATTGTAGTTGACGATTGCAGTAGGGACAACACCCCCCAGATTGTGCGCCAGTTGATGACCGAGGATGAGCATGTCATCATACTCAGAAACGGGAGGAACAGGGGGAAAGGCTACTCCATCAAAAGAGGCATTCTCAATGCCAGGGGAGATTACCTCCTCTATACTGATGCTGACCTCTCAACCCCTGTTGAGGAGTTTGACAAATTTACCGAATGGCTGGACAAGGGCTACGACATTATTATCGGCTCCCGGGTAATCAAAGGAGCGGAAATATTAATACGCCAACCAGCTTACCGCATTCTGATGGGAGTGGTGTTCCGCACCTTCCGCCGTTTGCTGATGCTTTACCATATCTTCGATACTCAGTGCGGGTTCAAATGCTATCGGCGGGAAGTAGCTTATGAGATTTTTCCCCGACAGCGCATCAAGGGCTTCACCTTTGATGTGGAGATTTTGTTTATCGCTCACAAGTATAACTACAGGATAAAAGAAGTTCCTATCCGCTGGCTTGATGATACCGATAGCAGGGTCCACCCCATAAAAGATTCCATCAAGATGCTGGCTGGTCTTTTGATGATAAAATGGAACAGCTTAAGGAGATTCTATGAGAGATAAACGGTCACATACAAGATTCAGCTGGGTGGAGATACCTTCTTTTCCCGCAAGAACATCCATTATTTTTCTTGTGGTTATTATTCTCTTTATTATGGGCATAACTTCATGCAAGAAGAGCTCTTATCCTTCTGTTCATCGGTTTATTGACCATTACTCTATTACCAAGAAGCTCCTCAAATATGAGGAGCAGATTTCTGCTATCAAATCTTTCGAATTCAACACTGATGGCAACGCCGAGGGATGGCAGCCGATCAACGGTATCGGCAGCTTTGTGGTGAAGGATGGTAAGCTGCACATCACCGCCATCAATGATGACCCCTACATGATTACCGATGTCGATTTCGATGCCGACCAGGTTACTGCCATTTCCGTCACCCTGAAGGTATCCAAGGGGGATTACGGCAAAATCTATTGGACCACCGAAAGCGACCCAGAGTTCTCCGAGGAGTTAAGTGAGGAGTTTGTGCTGGTGCCCGACAATGAGTTTCACACCCATTATATCTTCACCGAAGACTTTACCAAATGGAAGGGAAGGATTAAGCAGTTCCGCTTAGACCCCACTGATAGCGAGGCGCAGATAGAGATAGACGAAATCAAGCTGTTAAATCTTCCCATAGCAGAGCGCTACCGAGTAGAGCCAGCAGAAAAAAGATGGAGAGTTTTATACAAAGCAGCTATTAATAATGAGTCCCGAAATATCATTCTCGCTATTCCTCCATCTACAATTGAACAGACTGTATATGTCCCCCCAGGAGCTATTTTTGACTTCGGCTTCGGCATCCTCCGAAATGTGTGGGGTAGTCCGGGAGATGGTGTTCAGTTCTCGGTGAAGCTCACCGACCCTGATGGAAAAACCCACACTCTCTTTTCCCATTACATCGACCCCAAACACCATCCCCAGCATCGCCGATGGTTCGATGCTAGAGTGGACCTCTCACCCTGGGAGGGCAAAAGGGTAAAGCTCGCTCTGCAGACCGAGGGCTCCTTTCCCATTGAGCCTCCCTTTAGCCGAAAGCCAGACCTCCGCCACGACTATGCCATATGGAGCGACCCCACCGTCTACAGCCCGAAAATTGAACAGAAAGAGCCCAATGTGATCCTCATAGTGCTGGATACTTTGCGGGCTGATACTCTGGGCTGTTACGGCTACCGGCGCCCCACCTCACCCAATATAGACCGGCTGGCAGAAGACCTCCATTCAGTCCGCTTCACCCGAGCTTTCAGCAGCTCCCCCTGGACTTTCCCCTCCCATACCAATATGTTCACCTCCAAACACCTGGCCATGAACCTCTATTATGAGTCGGGGAGGCTCTATCGGAAGGAACTCACCCTGGCAGAGGTTTTGAGAGATGCCGGATATAACACGGTTGCTATTACCGGAGGAGTATATGTCTCTTACAAATTGGCAATTGACAAGGGGTTCGACCTCTACTGGGAGACTCCCGAACCGGATCTGGGAAAGATAGATGAGATTTACAGC
>JAOUOQ010000290.1 GCA_029880275.1 Candidatus Aminicenantota bacterium
ACTACCTTTCCGTTGACCAACAGGTATTCAACTCCTTCACTGTATTGATGGGCATTGGTGAAGTTCGCTCGCGGGCGGAAGGTCTTGGGGTTGAAAAGCACCACATCAGCCCAATACCCCTCTTTGAGATAGCCTCGGTCTTTCCAGCCCATTACTTCAGCGGGCAAGGAGGTGCAAGAGCGAATGGCAAAGGGAAGGCTTATGACCTTTTTATCCATGGCAAAATTTCTTATCTTCACCGGAAAAGCAGTATAGGCACGGGGGTGCACTAAATCCATCCCGAAATAGGGAGCAGTGCCATCGCTGCCGATAGCCACATAATCCTTCTTCATAATGTATTCGACATCCTGCAGGCTCATCTGCAGCGGAGTGACCTTAGCCCCCTGAAGCTCCAGCTCTATGGCGGCATCGGCGATGCTCTTCCCATTAATGTCTGCTACCTGCTTGAGGCTCTTCCCTATAAGCTGCGTCTCCACCGATATGTCAACTATGATGTTATCCGCTCCCACCCACTCCTCAATATACTGGGTAATCTCCTGCCTTATTTTCTCCGCCTCGGTGGGGTCCTCCATTCTTTTGAGGAACGCTGCCCTCTCACGGCTGTTCTCCGCTCCCCTGGTCAAAGCCCCTCCGATGAGGGAACGGCTTACCATCCGCACCAGCTCTTGCCTGCTGAGGGAATCTAAATACTCCTGATGGTTCTTGGAAATGGGAATGTAAGGGGTACTCAGCGTGTAAAGCTGTATCAGGGTTTTGTCTCGCAGGGAATCAAAGACCTTAGCTATCTCTTCCGTCAGCTGAGAGGCGGACTCATCTTCACCCAGCCAGGTGCTGCGCGGAATCAAGCTCCGGTAGGGGTAGCCGCTGCTGATGGGGAAGGGATACTGGTCGGCGGTAATTTTCAGCCCTCTGGCTTGCGCATCCTCTATTAATTGACAGGCTTCAACCACCTTGCCCCAGTTGGCTTTCCCCACTGCCTTGAGATGGGAAATATTGGTGGGGGCACCGGTTTTGTCAGCAATCTCAATGGTCTCTTTTATGGCTTCCAGCAGATGGTTCCCTTCGTCCCTCATGTGAGTATGATAAATCCCTCCGTAGCGTACAATCTCCCTCACCAGCTCAATAACTTCATCGGTCTTGCTGTATCTTCCGGGGAGGTATCCGAGACCGGTGGAAAGCCCGTGAGCACCCCCCTCCATCGCCTCCCGCACCAGAGCCTTCATCTTATCCAGTTCCTGGGGGGTGGGCTCCCTGTTCTCCATGCCTATCACCAGCTCTCTTACCTGCCCATGTCCTACCAGAAATGCGGCATTGACCCCGATTCCTTCTCCTTGCCATTTATTGACCTGGTCTTCAATCTTCTCAAAGATGGGCCAGGCACTTCTCCCGCATTGACCTATTACTACGGTAGTCACTCCCTGCTTAAGATAATTGAGGCATGGGCGCAGCTCCTTGAAATACATATCCTCGTCGACATGGGAGTGAAGGTCGATGAATCCCGGTGCGGCATAGAGACCTTTCCCCTCGATGACTTTACCTGCCTCGCGGGTGCGGAGCTTTCCTATAGTGACAATCTTGCCATCCTTAATAGCGATGTCGCCTTTGAAGGGCTTCCCTGAGGAGCCGTCGTAGATGCTCACATTCTTGATTACAATGTCGTATTGATTCTCTACCTCAATAGCTGATAGGGAGCCCTCATTAGAGGATATCTGAGGGAAAATGAGAATAAAAGCTAATGCCAGAAAAAACCCCATCCAAACCGTATATTTCCTCATGGCAATGCTCCTACTTTTACAAAATTATATTTATGTAACAAAAAGGATCGCTGCGGGTATTTGTGGTTTTATATCACCCCCCTTTTGATTAGCTTATGCCATAAACCTCCATTACGAGGTGTATGGCTGTTCCTCTGGTAAATAAAGAGATACCCTAAACTATAATTACAAAGCCGACCTATCTAATTCTGAGTCCGCGGAGGCGATTGATAGCGGCAGCAACCTCGAAGGGGCGCGGAAAGGCGTAGTTTCCCACCGGATAAGGGCTGAGGATATCGAGTCCCTTATGCTCAATATCCTTCATTACCAAACTAATCACTTTCTGCAAGCTGTGGCGGTCGTCCATATAGCGATTGCGGGCGTATACGATGATATCGGCAATGGAGCGGGTTTGGCTGGTGGAGACGATTTGCTCCACTTCGCCAAGGTCTATGGTCTGCCGTCCGAAAGAGATGGTATGCATCCCCTTAGCACCCACCTTGACCTCCCGTCTTCCTCGGCTGGGGTTGATGCTCTCACGCAAAGGGATACGCTCCATATTGACCAAGCCGAAGGTTTCGCCCCCCTCTCTTTTTCGCTCGGCTTTGTATTTCTCAGCAATGGCTGAAGCTTCGGCGGTAACATCATAGGGAAGGTAATCCTCCATCTTGATGACGCAGTCTGCCACATCAAAGTAGTCCCCCGAGCCCCCTATAACCACGATAGTAGAAACCCCCAGCTCCTCAGCCAGGTATCGAACTTTATCTATAAAGGGGGTTATGGGCTCCTTTTCCTTAGCGACTAGTTGCTGCATACGATGGTCGCGAATCATAAAGTTGGTAGCCGAGGTATCCTCGTCAATTAAAAGCAGGCTGGCTCCTACTTC
>JAOUOQ010000291.1 GCA_029880275.1 Candidatus Aminicenantota bacterium
CCACCCGGGCACTGCCCGAGAGGTGCCCAGCCTCTAAAGCAACAGCTCCACCTTTCATCTTCAGGTTGTCCTTCATCCTTGCTTATCTCCAATCCTCCGGTATCCTTAGAAGCTCCCTCAGATAAGTATCATCTCCTACCGGATAATCACGGAATTTGCTGGCTAACCCGCGCCCTATCTCCTCCTCGCTTTGAGCCTCTTCCACACGGTTAGTTTCTTTATAGAACTCCCATAGGGAGTGGTGCGCCCGGATAAAGTTGGGCTCCAGCTCAATTGCCCTTTTGAGATATCGCTCTGCCTGCTCATCTTTCCCTCTGGCATGGTAGAAACTTGCCAGGTCATAACAGAGCAGCGGGTCAAGAGGACGAAGACTGAGCCCTCCAAGCAGGCTCTGCTCTATTGCCTCAAACACCTCCTCACCTGCCACCCCTTTTGCTGCCAGGGCAGAGTAAAGCTCCGCCTTGCGCAGCACAAAGTTCGGCTCCTGGGGGACAAGCTCCACCGCCTGCCTGTATTTCCAGTCGGCATAATAAAAGGCGCTAAGGTCCCCCTTCCTTTTGAAGTAATCCCTATAGGTATCCCCCAGGATGGCGTGATAATGCGGTTGTATGGGGAGAGTTTTCACCGCCTTCAGCAAATAGTTGACCCCGTTGACCAGGTCCCCCGCACCCAGATACTCCCTCCCCTTCGAGTAAAGATAGTGCCCGTTAAAGGGAATAAATACCACCAGATAAAAAACTATTCCCAACGCCGCTATTATATATACAGCTCCTCTCCGTCGGTGCCCTCCAAATGAGCGTCTTAGCTCCCACTTAGTATGCGAGAGGCGGTCTTCGGGGCAATAGGTGATGAAATAATTATGGATAACCGAGATGAGGAAAATGGTGTGGAAACCGATGGCCCGGTTCAGCAGGTTGTTGCAGAACAGGCTCTGAACCATCACTCCCCAGAACCCCCCTATGCAGCCTATGATAAGAGACGGATTGGGCAGGCTCTCCCTTTTCTTCACAAGCTTTACCGAATAATACAGGAGGAAGAGGAGAATGGCAGTCAGCACCAGGATTCCCCCGGCTCCGGTCTCCACTCCCCAATGGAGGAGGCTGTTATGAGCCTGGCCAGGAATCTTGGCATACCTCCCCACCGCCTGCTCCACCGGAAAATTATATGCCGGGGTAAGCAGACCGAAATTCCCCAGGCTCACCCCTAACCAAGGATGGTCTCCCAGCATACGGAGGGACATCTTCCATATATCAAGCCTCTGGAAGGCGTATATATCAGTGCGAGCCGTCTGGATGACATAATCTCGCAAAGGATTGGGAACCAGCATAAGCACCACGATAATAGCCACCGGTATCAGTAGATATCTCTTTTTCTTCAGCGCTCCAATTAGGATGAAAATCACCGCAAAGCCGAGAAACCCTCCTCTCGACCTGGTAAACATCAGCGAGGCTGCTAAAATCAGCAGCAAAAAGAGCCATAACAGTCTCTTTGTCCATTTCATCGCCTTGAAGAATAACAGCCCCAGCACCAGGGCGATGCCGATGTTCAAGAAGGTCGCCAGATAGTTGGGGTCGAGAAATCCTCCCCTGACCCTCTGTTCCCCCTGGACAAAATACTGATAAAAACCAATAACCGAGCCCAGCCCGGCACTGCCGACAATGATGTATCTCAATCTGCTGCTGTCAATCTGCCAGCAGGGAGGATACTTCAGGATGAGAAAGAGGATGCCCAGAAACAGAAAATCGATAATCACAATAAAAGTGGAATAGACATAAAGCGACCTCACCAGAGATAAAAGCCCCAGAGCGAAAAACAGCCCCAGGCAGAGCTCAAACCAATCCATCCCCAGACTCAACTCTCCTCGCCGCCAGTAGCTCAGAAGGAGCATCCCGGAAACAGCGATAGCAGCAGTTTGGATGAACAGCACAGCCAGGTTGGTCATCCCCCCTTCGTTAAAGGGGAGATAAAGGAATAGAAGCCCTAATAAAATAAAATAGGGTGCCACTTCGGGGGAAAGCCGTGCTGCTTTTCCAACCCCTTTTCCTTGCCTGTAGCCTCCCTGTTTCATCTATCCTTACCTCTTCAGATTCTCCTCCATCTCCCGGGCAAACTGGCGATATGTGGAGCTCAGAGGGAAAAGTCTCTCCGCCTCCTTGGCCTCCAGAAAACCCTTCAGCGGCATGCCCCTCATTATATAGAGCTTGCTGAGCTCGTAGTGGAAATGAGGGGTAAAGGGATCTAATGTGATGGCTTTCTGGTATGCCGTTATGGCTTCGTCAATCTGGGGAAGGAGCTGAGTCCCGGATATAATAAACCCCGCCTGGATGCGATAGTATTCCGAGTTGGTGGAGTCGAACCGAATAGCCGCTGAAGCCCTCTTCATGGCTAACTCATAGTCTCCCTCTTGAGCGGTTCTTTGTGCGGCATCGATATAGATTTGTCCGACATAAGCCCGGGTTATCCAGCCAGCATAAAAAATAAATACCCCCACCGAGAGCAATAATAACAGCTTCTTTCCCCTTTCGGATAGAGACCATGAGCGCATCTTATCATCTCCTTCTGAGACTCCATAGCGTGTTCCTAAAGCCAGAAGAAAAATCCCCAGTAATCCAAGGCTGGGAAAGTAGAGGTTGATC
>JAOUOQ010000292.1 GCA_029880275.1 Candidatus Aminicenantota bacterium
ATCCAGTGGTCAGCCTTGAGTTCTTTCATTGGCAAGCCCTCTTCCACCGGGCAGCGTCCTTCGGCAATATTCATGATGGTTCCAAAGATCCTGTCCAGGTCAGCCTGGATTCTCTTCTTAGTCACTCTTTCTAAACTGAGCCTTCTGGCGTATTTTTGATGCATCTTATCTACCACATAATCTACCACCTTTGGCGACTCATCCCCCTCTCCGGCTTGAAACTGCCACATGGCATCAATGATATGGGCGACAAACTCAGCGGCTACCTGGTCGAGAACCAGGGGAGGCTGAGTGCCATTAATCCATAAGTAGTTCTCCCGAGTAGGGTCGGTCAATCTCAGATGAAATCGGTGACCATTAATGGTGGCATGCCTGATACCTTCTGAGGTAAATTGAGGCTTTCTCATATTTTTTATCTCTGTATTTTAATGATTATAGAGGGATAGAGGCTGTTTGATGACAACATAGAATCTGTACTCACTAATGTCAAATATCCTATGATGAGCAAAATGAGCGTTCCAATCCTCCGTTTTTTAAATATATAAACTAATATCAGATAGATAATTATTAGTCAAGGGGGAAAATGTCGTTTTCGTCCTGAGCTTATATTATGTAAAACCATCGGTAGCAAAGCGATACGCTTTCGGGTCGGTAGGTGATTTAGCACAAAAGATTATCTCTCCCGGTTGAGACTTTGGCCTCGCCGATGCACACAGCACCTATTTACCTATCCTGAAGCCAACTTCGTCCAGGATGATCACCCCTTTTGGCATACGGTCAAATATAAAGCGTATCGTCTTGAGGTCAGACGGCTGGAACTGAGGATTAGCTTCCACAAAAGCGGAGAGCGGGAGTTCGTAAGTTTGCAGCACGGGCTCTGTGGGATTCTCATATTGCTTCTTTTCCAGATAATTCCACTTGGTAAATTGCACGGCAAGCGCAGGTGGGATAAGCGAAAACTGGCTCAAAGGTAAACGCGAGGTGAAGCCGTCTTTAGTAATCAGCTCAATGGTCAAATCTAATGGTTCTTTTTCTTCTTCCTCTTTTTTGCTCTTTTCAGAATCTTCTTCGTCATTTTCCCCTTCGGGTGCTGGTGGAGCCTCGTCCGCATCGGCAAAGTTGCAAATGAACAGAGTATCGGGATTGAGCTGCCACTCCTGAGCGAGAGTATCAGGAAGCGTGATGGAATAGCTCGCTATCTTATTCTCTGATTGGTCAGCTTTGTCCTCTGTGTTCCAGCCCAGATATACCGCATTATTATTCTGCGCACTATCATCTCCTCGAAAATTTAATTCCTGCTCACGCCAAACCGCCAGATTTCCTCCTTGCTGAACTCCCCCCTCCACAGTGGTGGTGGTAACATCGACATCCTCCTCGTAGTTACTTACCACCCTTTGGCGGGAGTCCTCAAATTGACTTATATATATGGTTTTAGGAAGCCACTCAGCAATAACTCGGTGGTCACGAAAAAGAGGTATATACTCTTGTTTCTCATGAAGTGTAGCCTCAAGAAAGGCGGACATGTAAACCTTGCCTATCTGGCGCTGTTCTTCCCCTTTTAAAAGCGGTTTTAAGTTTAATAGCCAGTTAGCTGGACCGTAAAAATCGGTTCTTCCCCAGACAGTGTTGAACTGACCATGATTAGCCTGGTAAATGTAAAGGGCTGATTTGAACCAGTACCGCTCATCGGTAAACTTTACACGTTGGTATTGGCGAATTCCTAAGAATATGGACACATCACTATCGTGAGCTCCCTGGAGAACCAGATAATTAATATTCTTCAGCGACACCGGTTTACTGGCAGGCTTAAATTGACCATCGACTGGCGCAATGGCTATCAGCGACTTGATGGAAAAATTGAAGTCAAACAGGATGTTGGCATCATCGGGATAGTGCGAGAGCCTGTTGAAAGCTCCGGCGATGGCCACTGCTTCGCCTCCACGTGAATGCCCAATAAGGGCAATATTATCCATATCCACCTTTCTGTAAAACGCATTTTCCTCCGCCTCGTTCCAGGAACGCCATACCTTGAGATGCTGAAGCAATATCCATCCGCGGGCGGAATTTTCTTTCTTAAGACCACCGGCCCATGAACTGTTTAAAAAATTCTCATCCACAGAGACGGTGATAAATCCACGGCTCGCCAGTAGCTCTCCCAGGTAGGCATAACCAGGGTCAGAGAACTCTTCCATTTTGTGGTTTCCATGAACGATTAAAATGAGCGGAAACGGACCATCCTCCGCAGGATACCACACACGACCGTTAAGGGGAAAGTCCTTGGGCTCAAACTTCCAGTACCATTTTCTCGCTTTTGCTTTAAAGCCCTTCCACCCTTTGAGGAAAGGAGAAGCATCAACCGTATCGGTTTTCAGGTCCACAGATTCACCATATTCAGGGCGGCGTATATCAGTTCCGCTTCCGTAGAACAGGGTGCGGACTTCATAAATACCTCGCTCAGACGGATTAGGTGCCTGGAGGCTGGGCACACTTGAGGGAGCATCAAAATCCTCCTTGACCAGATGAGAGTCAGTACCCGAGTAAGTGAGCCACCCGATTACGGCAATATTAAGACACACTGCCAGAATCATCACCACTACGGTAAATGCTTTCTTAACAGTTGACGCTT